>CAKZVG010000184.1 GCA_937921835.1 uncultured Bryobacteraceae bacterium
CCGGCTACGCCACCGGCGCGTTCGGCAAATGGCACAACGGAACCCAGCATCCCTACCATCCCAACGCGCGCGGCTTCGACGAGTACTACGGGTTCACCTCCGGGCATTGGGGCCACTACTTCGATCCCGAACTCGACCACAACGGCACGCTGGTGCGCGGGAGGGGATACATCACCGACGATCTCACCGGCCGGGCCATCGGCTTCATGGAACAGAACCGCGCCCGGCCGTTCTTTTGCTACCTGCCCTACAACACGCCGCACTCGCCCATGCAGGTGCCGGATAAGTTTTGGGAGAAGTTCGCCAATCTCGAACCCCGGATGCGTCACCACGATCCCGGACTCGAGGACCTGGGCATGACCCGCGCGGCGCTGGCCATGTGCGAGAACATCGACTGGAACGTGGGCCGGGTGCTGGCCGCTCTCGACCGGCTCAAGCTGGCCGAAGACACCATCGTGATCTACTTCAGCGACAACGGTCCGAACAGTTGGCGCTGGAATGGCGGGATGAAAGGGCGCAAGGGTTCGGTGGACGAGGGCGGTCTGCGCGTGCCGTTCCTCATCCGCTGGCCGGGACGCATACCAGCCGGCAAGCGCGTGCCGCAGATCGCGGGCGCCATCGACATCCTTCCCACACTGGCCGACCTGGCGGGCGTCAAGCTCATTTCGAAGAAGCCACTTGACGGCAAGAGCGTCAAGCCTCTGCTGACAGGCGCCCCGCGGAACTGGCCGGATCGCATGATCTTCTCGCTTCAGAATCGACGGATCAGCGTGCGCACCCAGCAGTACCGGCTGGACCAGGACGGGCGGTTGTTCGACATGTTCGCCGATCCAGGCCAGAGCCGCGACGTGACCGCAGAAAAGCCCGAAGTCGCGGCGCGGCTGCGCCGGGCGGCCGAAGACTGGGGAAGGGAAGTGTTGCCGCTGGTGGGTAAAGACGACCGCCCGTTTCCGGTCGGACACGCCAGGACCACGCTGCTGCCGGCGCGCGACGGCATTGCCGGGGGCGGCGTCAAGCGCACCGGGCCGGCGCCGAACTGCTCCTATTTCACGAACTGGACGGCAAAGGACGACCGCATCACCTGGGACATCGAGGTGGGGCGAGCGGGCGAGTACGAAGTCGAAATCCGCTATGCGTGCCCGCCGGCGGACATCGGCGCGACCATTGAAGCCAGCTTTGGCGGTGTGCGCGTCGAAGGCAAGGTGACCGAGCCGCACGATCCGCCGCTGCTCGGCGCCGAGTCCGACCGCGTGCCGCGCAAGGGCGAATCGTACTGGAAGGATTTCAAGCCCATGCGATTGGGCGTGATGCGCCTTCCCAAGGGCCGCGGAACCTTCGCGCTGCGGGCGCTGGAGATCCCGGGCAAGCAGGTGGCCGAGGTGCGCTACGCGGTGCTGACGTTGCGCCAGTGAGCGCTACTCGACGACCGCGATGGTGACTTCGTTGCTCGCGGCGCCACTCGCGCGGAGCGTGACGGGCACCGCAATGCCGGCCGCCGCCGCCGCGGGCACGCGCGCGTTCACCTGATCGACGCCGGGCAGGCCGGGCGCGGGTCCGGCGAAAAGCACTTCCGCTGGCGCGCCGCCGATGGTGACCACCGGAGCCGGGTCCCCGCCGAGACCGGTGGCGTAGATCTCGATCACCTCGCCGCGCCGCGGGGCGCGCGAGAAGGCGTCGCGCGTGGCGCGCGCGATCAGTCCCGCGCCGGCGATCAATACCGCGCCCTGACCACGTCCGCTTCCGTCGAGCGAGAAGATGCCGGGCGCGGCGGCGGAGACGGTAAAAGTTCGCGGCGCGCTCTCCACGCCGGCGTTGCGGACCGTCACCCGCGCCTCGCCCGGCTCGACCTCCCGCGGCAGGAGGAAATTGATCTGGTCCGGGCTGGCGTGAAAGAGCGCCGCGGCGCGCCCGTTGACCAGCACTTCCACCGCGTTCAAACGCGCGGGAATCCGGCCCGCCGCTGTCATGCTTCCGAGTGAGAGCCGGTCTCCAAACAGGCTGCCGATGGCGCCCGGCGCGAGCGCCGGCTGGAAGCCCGCGGCGTTGCTTACCGCGATGATCGCGGGGGCTTCCGGCGGAGGCAGGTACAGCACCTCGTGGGCGCCGCCCAAGGCGAAGATCCGGCCGTCCACGGCGGCGGCGTGAACTGGCTCGCGCAGCCCGAGGGGCGGAGCAAGGGCCCGCCATGCTCCGGAGGCGGGATCGTATTCGTGCGCCGCGCCGCCGCCGGTGACAACGATGCGGCCCGCCAGGGCTGCTCCCGCAAGCGGTCCCCCCGCCCCTGGAACCGGCTCGCGCGCGCGCCACGAGTTCCGTTCCGGATCGTACTCGAAGACTTCGCCGCGGGGACCGGCATCGTCGCGCCCCGCGATGACATAGATCCGGCCGTTCACGGCATGGGCGCTCACCCGGGTGCGCGCCGCCGGCAGAGCAGGCAAGCTGGTCCACTGGCGCGTGGCGGTGTCGAAAACGTCGAAAGCGGCCAACGCGTTCGTGCCGCTGGTTCCGCCCGCCAGGTAAATCCTGCCGCCCAGCACCGCCACGCCGCTTGCGCCGCGCGGCACGGGCATGGCGGCCAGGCTCTGCCAGCGGTTGGCCGCCGGCTCGTATTCGTAGACGTTGCCGTCCCGCAGCGATCCCAGAACGTAGAGTCTGCCGCCCGCCGCCGCCGCGTTGCACCCGGTGGCGCCTCCTTCGGTTGGAAGCGGCGCGCCGCGGCGCCAGACATCGAGCACCGTATCGTAGAGGAACAGCGCCGCTGACGGATTGCCGCCGGTTTCTCCGCAGACGCTGTAGATGCTGGTTCCGATCGCGGCGCCGGAGGCTCCCGTGACGCCGGCCGGATGCGGTGCGCGCGTTTCCCACAAGCCCGGCGCGGCGGGCGGGGGAGGCTCGGAACTTTCCAGGCGGTAGATGACGCCGGCGCCGTGGTCGGCAAGGTAGATCTCGCCCCAAGCATCCTCGCCGAAGGTCGAGATGCCGAGGCCTGTGTTCAGCAGCAGGCGGTTCCTCCAGCGCCCGTCTTCACGCCGCAGCCCCCGCACCCGCCCGCTGCAAAAATCGCCGTAGATGTAGGCCCCCGAGAGCGAAGGCATGCGCCTGCCGCGATACACGGTTCCGCCCGTGACAGAGCAGCCTTCCGAGCGCCCGTATTCGTGGATGGGGAGCGTGAGCCCGTCGGTGGAGCAGTTGCCGCGGAAGCACTCGAGGCCCTCCATGAGGTTCCAGCCGTAGTTTTCGCCGCCGCGGCTTGAGGCGGGTTGAAAGTTGATCTCCTCGGCGCGGTTCTGGCCGACGTCGGCGATGTAGAGATCGCCGGTGGCGCGGTCGAAGGAATAGCGCCACGGGTTGCGCAGCCCGGTAGCCCAGATCTCCGGCCGGTAGGACGGATTCCCGACGAAGGGATTATCGGCCGGCACCCGGTAGCCCGCATCGACGCCTTCGACGTCGATGCGCAGCATCTTGCCCAGCCAGGCGCCGTTGTTCTGCCCGTTGTTTTGCGGATCGCCCGCGCCCCCGCCGTCCCCCATGCCGATGTACAGGTAGCCGTCGGGTCCGAAGCGGAGTTGACCGGCGTTGTGGTTGGAAAACGGCTGCGCCTGCGTGATGACGATGCTCTCGCTGGCCGGGCCGGCCACGTTCGGGTCAACGCTGGTGGTGTAGCGCGCGACGACCGTGCGGCCGGTGCGATCGGTGTAGTTGACATAGAACCGCCGGTTGTTCGCGTAATTGGGGGAGAACGCCAGGCCCAGCAACCCGCGCTCGCCGCCGGTGGAAATCCGGGCGCTGAGATCGAGGAACGGTGTGGGAAGAATCCGGCCATTGTCGAAGACCACGATCACGCCGTTCTGCTGAACGAAAAACAGCCGCCCGTCATTGCCGCCGGCATGCTGGATGTCGGTGGGATTGCGCAACCCGGAGGCGACCTGCACGATGCGGTATTCCTGTGCCCCGGCGGCCAAGGAGATGATGGCCCGCGTGACGGCCCGCAGTGAAAAACTCGCCGGGCGAGGGCTCGATCCGCGGGATCTTCAATAATTTTTTTGATAACCTCATCCAGGTGGGGGATGATATGTTTAGGGTAAACGTAAAACGAGGAAAACTCGGCCATGCGATGGGAAAAATGCTCATAAATACTGTCCGGTCCCAACAGCTGAT
>CAKZVG010000185.1 GCA_937921835.1 uncultured Bryobacteraceae bacterium
CGGCCGCCGGAGCCGTCTCAGCGGCCACACCTCCGCCGCCCAACGAGCCAGCACGAACTGCGCCCAGCAGACCACCGACAACAGAATCACCGGCGGGAAGTACCGGAAGAGGGAACTCATGAAAACGCTAGTCCCATTCTATCGCGGAACCCTCCCGCTCCCGGGCCGCGGGATTGCATAATAATAGAGGAGTTCGGGGAAGGGGCTGGAATCTTGCGCCGCCGCCAGTATCTGAGGCTTGCCGCCGCCACCTGTCTGGCGCCACTGGCCCGCGCCTCGGCCGGAACCGTGCGGTTCCGCCCGGCGCGCGGCGCGGTGCGCGTTCTGCTGGACTCGAAGCCGTACCTCAGTTTCTACTTCGGTCCCGAGTGGGACCGCCCGTTCCTGCACCCCCTCGTCACGCCCGGCGGTATCGAGATCTCGCGCGGCGTCCCCCCCAAGGCGGGCGAGGATGCCGAGTTTCCCTGGCAGCGCGGCCTCTGGTTCGGGCACGCCGACATCTGCGGCAGAGACTTCTGGAGCGGAAGCGGCGGCCGCATGCTGGTCTCCCAGCCGCCCGTGACCGACCCCCGGACGGCGTCTCTCATCGCGCGCGCCGAACTGGCCGCCGCCGGAGGACAGGTGCTGGGCGAGCTGACCGAGCGCTTCCGCTTTTCCGGCGACGGGCGCCGCAACATCATCGACGCGACCATCTCGATCGCCGCCACGCACCGGGACCTGCGCATGGGCGATACCAGCCAAGGTGGACTCGCCGTCCGGCTCACCGAGGAGTTTCGCGACGGCCGCGGCGTCGACGTACTGAATTCCGAGGGCGTCGAGGGGGTGGACGTTTGGGGCAAGCCCGCCCGCTGGGTGGACTACTCGGCGCGGGTCTTCGGGCGGAAAGCGGGCGTCGCCATCCTCGACCACCCGCGCAACCTCCGCTATCCCACGCGCTGGTGCGCCGAGGACTATGGAATGTTCGCGGCCAACCCGTTCGGTGCCGGTGCCTTTCACGAGCCGGCCGCCCGGGGTTCCAACGGTGGGGAACCGTTCGTCATCCGGCCGGGGTCGGAACTCACGCTCCGCTACCGCGTGGTGGTGCATGAAGGGGATGCGGAAGAGGCTGGAATCGAAGCCATGCAGGCGGAATTCGCGGCTTCGGACGGGACGCTCGAATAGGCCGGGATCCTCCGGCCGGGACTGCCCGGAGGATCCCGCTCCGCGTTCATTGGCTAACTCACGCGGACATAACTGTAGATGGGGCGGCGCCGGCGGCGCGCGCCGGTGAAGGGCAGCGCCTGGCGCGCCGAGGCCGGACCGCGGAAGGGCCAACCCGCCGGCCGCAGCTCCACGTCGTAGGCTCCCATCTTCAGCAGCGCGCGGTACACCTCGCGGACTCTCTCCTCCGGCGCCGCCACCTTCACCAGCACCCCGTCGCGCGCGCTTACCGCCGCTTCCGCCCGCCGCGCCCGCCAGAGCCGCCACACCCCGAAGCCCGCGCCCACAAACGCGCCGGCGGCCGCCGACGAGATCAATACCGCCGCCACCGAGCGCCCGAACCAGGCGAACACCCCTGGGACGAACAGCAGCGCCATGCCCGCCATCACGCCCGCGGCGATCCCCAATACCAGCGACATCGCGACCACCCCGGAGTTCTCCGTCACCGGGCCGGCCAGAGTCCGGTTCCCGCGGCGCGCCACGTGCGGCAACGTGCGGATGGCCTCGTTGGCGATTCCCAATTCGTTCAGCCGGTTGCGAAGCGAGTCCGCATTTACCGGAATGTCAAAGTAACCCAACAGCAGTTTTGGCATCATTTCGCAGCCTCCTTTTTCGAAAGCCCCGGCCGCTCAGCCGCCAGGCGCACCAATCCTTGGCCACTGGAACCGGAAGATCGGCCGGGGGGGGGGCGCGACCCGGGAACAATCGCCGCCGACCGGGGCGGCGTAGAGAGGCCGCGTACAATCTTGGCCTCGTGCGCGTCGCGTCACTTAAGCAGACGCGGCACGGAATCGTCCCGTTGCGAAATTCGGAGCGGCCGCGGCTGCCCGCGGATTCGCGCCCCTTTCCCCTCCCGGCCGCTCAGCGCAGCAGTTCTTCCGGCACCACTTTGCCGAGGATGAAGTACTTGCTGTCGTTGTAGAACAGGTAAAGCTTGCCCTGGTATTCCAGGAAGCTGGAGTAGGAAGCGATCTGCGGCCAGGCGGTGCCGCCGGGCGGCATCCGCCCCTGGATGTCCATGAACAGCTTCGGGCGGCCGAATTCCACCGGCTGCTTTTTGTCCAGCGTCTCGCGGCCAACCGAAAGATACACCGGATCGCGCGCGCCGAACTGTTTCTCGCGCCCGTTTGGCCGGTTGTAGAACATGAGCACGATGCGCCCGTCGCTCAGGCGGATCACCGGGCAGGGCGCGTTGGGGTTCTGGACGATCTCGCCGCCATGGGTGTAGCGCAGGGGCTCGGGCCCGGTCCAGGTGCGTCCCTGGTCGGACGAGAGCGTGTAGTAGACGGCGTCGTTGCGCGTGCGGATGGCGGTGAAGATCCGGC
>CAKZVG010000186.1 GCA_937921835.1 uncultured Bryobacteraceae bacterium
GCGGCTGCGGACGGCGGACGGCGCCGCGGGTTACGGGGAATGCGCGGCGGTGACGCCAGAGGGCATGGCGCTGGCGCGAACGGCGCTCACGGGCCTTGCCGCCACGGCGGTTGAGCCCGCGCGCGCTCTCTTGCGCGGGCACCCGCGCCTGGCGGCCGCGGTCAACATGGCGCAACTCGATCTCGCCGCGCAGCGGGCCGGCGTTCCGCTCTATCAGTTCCTGGGCGGCCCCACCCGGAACCGCGTCCGCGCCATGACGCCGCTGGCGGGCGATTCCGATGCGGCGCTGACCGCGTCCCTCCAGACGGCCAAAGCGGCCGGTCACCTTGCCTTCGCCGTCCCGCTGCCGCCGGTGAAGGCGCGCAACCAGGGACAGGACTTCGTGGGGGCGGTGGTGCGGCGGCTGGAGTCCCTGGCGGCGGCCGCGGGCGACGGCTGCGACTTCGTGCTGTGCGGCGCCGGACGCCTGACCCCGGGCGACGGGGCGGCGGTTTCGGCGGCCGTCGAAAGCTTTCACCTGCTTTGGTTCGACGAGCCTTGCGACACGGTGGGCATGGGCGCCGCGGCTAAACTCTCCGCCGGCGGCGTGACGCCGCTCGGCTTCGGCGCGTCCATCGTCCACCCAGCGGGTTTCCAGGACCTGCTGCGCGAAGGGATGATCGACGTGGCGCGCCCGGCCCTCGGGCTGCACGGCATCACACAAATCCGCAAGATCGCGGCGCTGGCCGAGACCTACTACGTGGCCGCCGCGCCGGGCCACACGGGCGGCCCCATCGCCACCGCGGCGGCGCTGCATCTGGCCGCGTCGCTGCCCAACTTCTTCATCCAGGAAACGCCGCTCGCGGCGTCCGAAGCCGCGCGCCGCATGCGGGAGGAGATCGCCGGCGCGGCGCTCGAGGCGCCCGTGGCGGGCTACCTCAGCCTGCCCGCGGGTCCGGGACTCGGCCTCCGCCCGAACGCCGGGGCGCTCGCCAAATACCGGGAGGGTGAAGCATGAAACGCAGGAGCTTTCTTTCCGGGCTCGCGGCCGGCGCGGCCGCTCCCCGGGGGCGTGCCGCGGACCTCTGCGGCTGCGCGCCGCTGGCGCAGGCCGCCCTGGGAGCGGAGGCCTTCCGCGGCGTCGGGTCGAAATCCCGGATCACGGGCTTGAAGGCGATTGGCGTCTCGCTCACGCCCGACTCCGACCGCCCCTACGTCTTCGTCAAGCTCGAAACCAGCGACGGTCTGGTGGGCTGGGGCGAGGCCACGCTCGAAGGCAAGGCGGGCGCGGTGCTGGCCTGCGTCGAGGACTTCCGCGAGTTCCTGATCGGCAGCGACCCGATGCAGGTGGAGCACCTCTGGCAGTCGATGTACGTGCACAGCTTCTACCGCGCCGGTCCGGTGATGGGCTCGGCGATCTCGGGCATCGACCAGGCGCTGTGGGATCTGCGCGGCAAGCTGCTCGGGATGCCGGTGTACAAGCTGCTCGGCGGGCCGTTCGATGCGCGCGGCGTGCGCGGCTACTATCACGCCCGGGCGCGCGGCCTCGAGGAACTGCGCGCGCTGCGCGAGACCGCGGCGCGGACCGGCATCACCTGCTTCAAGAGCGGAATTCCGGGCTACTACGAGTGGATCGAGACCCGCGCCACCATCCGGCGCGCCATCCGCGCCATGGAGATGCTGCGCGAAGGGCTCGGTCCGGACATCGACATCGGGGTGGACTTCCACGCCAAGACCAGCCCCAGCGTGGCCTCCATCCTGGTGAAAGCGGTCGAACCGCTCAATCTGCTGTTCGTCGAGGAGCCGTGCCCGCCGGAAAACGTGCGCGCCATGCAGCGCATCGCCGCCCGCTCCTCGACGCCCATCGCCACCGGCGAGCGGCTGGTTGCGTCCTACTCCTGCCGCGAGCTGATCGAGTTGGGCGTAGTGGATATCATCCAGACCGATATCAATCACGTCGGGGGGATCACGGCGCTCTGGAAAGTGGGCGCGATGGCCGAAGCCTCCGGGATCTCGATGGCGCCGCACGCCTGCGAGGGGCCCATCGGCGGTCTGGCTACGCTGCACGTGGACGCCGCCATGCCGAATTTCCTGGTGCAGGAGGTGTGCAGCGGCGTGCAGCCGGAGAGGAAGGAGAAGGTCTGGGAGGAGTGGCTCGGCTTTCCGGCCATGCGCATGGCCGACGGCCGCTTCCCGCTGCCCGAAAAACCCGGTCTGGGATTCGATCTCAGCGAGGCCGCGCTCAAGAAGTACCCGTTCGGCGGCACCCGTCCGATGGCGCGCGTGTTCCATTCCGACGGCTCGGTGGCGGCCTGGTAGGTTTGAGGAGCGCTCGAACCGGGAGCGCTTGCTGATCACCATCACCTGGAGCTCGGGCGAGCGCCAGCGCGCGGTGACGATTTCGATCGGACGTTCGTTGCCAAGACGGCCGGCTGGGATCACGGTGACGGAGCGCGTTCCGCCAGCAAGAATACCCTCCACCACGCGGCGGCCAAGGGACTCGGGCTTCTCCGTGGAGGTGCGCGGGGGGCGCGGCGGCGGCGATGCGGATCTCCCGCTCCCCGTCCTCGCCCGAGGCCATGCGGCTGAGTAGCTCCTCCTCGCTCAGAGTGACCGCCTCGCCCATGGCCCTCACCCTATCTTCCGGAATGGGAGGCAGAAAGTTCCACATCTTTTCCGTCCGGGCGCCAAGTCACGATCCCGCGTGGTGGGCGCCGGGAGCGGAGCGTCACGCGACGGCGGCCTCACACCGGATCAGATTCAGCGGCCCCAACCGCGGAAACCTGTCGGGAGCGCGCTCAATGCCGCTGCGGATGGTTTCGGAATCGCCCGGGTTGTTGTGGATGAGGAGCATGCCGGAAACCAGAGCGGTGGCGGCCACCAAGCCGTCGAGCCTCCATCGCGCCAGGCGGTCCGCCCGCGACCGCCGCCACGGCCACATCAACGGGCCAGACTCTTCGCGGCAGTTCGAGGTACGCCACGCGGGCTGCCTCGACGGCGAGACGCCGGCCTTCATGCGACGCCCGCCACAGCATCGCTTAGCCGCGCATCCGCTCGTACACGGTGATGGCCGATCCATGCACCAGGCGCCTGCCGAGATACGTACCCGACCGGCCTCTGACGCGGGCTTCAACGGCCCGCGCAGACCAGCTTTCCGCGCCAGTGCCGAACAGAAACGGTCCCACCCGGAATCGATCACCTCCGCGCCCGCCGCCTCCCCGCGTCCGCCTGGCGTTTCCCGTGCGATCCGTTCCGCCAGGTCCAGGCACTGCGCGGAAAGAGCCAGGGCCGTGCGCCGCGACGCCGGGCGCTTCATAAGGCGGCCATGGCGCCGTTCAACACCGCGGCGGCGCCGGTCTCGCCGCGCGCCGCTATACTGTACCTATGACCCGGCGTTTCTTCCTTCTGCTTGGAGCCTGCCTGCCCGCCGTGGCGGAGCCGGACCAGCCCAAGCTGGTTTCGGCCGACGAACTGAAAACCCTGCTCGCCAAAGAAGGCAAGCGGCTGTTCATCCTGGACGTGCGGGAGGCGCAGGAACTGGAAGTCGAAGGCGCGCTGGCCGGCGCCCACCACATTCCGATGCAGCAGATCGAAGCGCGGCTGCGCGAGATCCCGGCGAACCGCCCGCTGCTGATTTATTGCAGCCAGGGCATCCGCGCCGAGTGGGCGGCCGACAAGCTGCGCCGGCGCGGCTACACCATCCGCGGCATCGGAGCGCTCTCGGAGTGGAAGGCCCGCAAGCACCCGGTGG
>CAKZVG010000187.1 GCA_937921835.1 uncultured Bryobacteraceae bacterium
ATCCCGGCGGCCATCGGGACCGCCGGTCTGGGACCCGCCTTCGTGGCGGGCGTCGCGCTGCACAAGATCCCCGAGGGTCTGGCGCTGGGCGCCATCCTCCGCGCCGCGCTGCCTTCCCGCCTGGCGGCCCTCGGCTGGGCGGCCTTGGCCCAGGGGGCGACGCTGGCCGGCGGCGCGGCCGAGTCGGCGGTGCATCCACACCTGAACCCGCACGGGACCAGCCTTCTGCTCGCGCTGGCCGGCGCCAGCTTCCTCTACCTGGGTTCGCACGCGGTGCACGGCGAGTGGCGGCGCGGCAGTCGCGCCTTCGTGCCTGCCCTGGCGGGCATCGCCGCCGCGGCCCTCATGCAGATCTTCCGCGCCGCCCATTGAGGCGCGCGTCTCCACTCACTTCAGCGTGGGCGGTCCCTGCAAGTAGCCGAGCAAGGCCAAGAATTCATCCGTCTTGCGCAACGTCTCCAGGTACGCCTTGCCGCCGTCGCGCCCGTAGTTGAAGAAGCCGTGAGCCGCGCCATCGAAGCCCACCAGCTCGCAGCGGTTGCCCAGTTCCGCCATTTTCCGGGCGAACAGCTCCGCCGTGCGATAGGGGACCGTCGTGTCGGCTTTTCCGTGAAAGATGATCGTGGGCGGCGCGCCCTGCTTGACGTGGTGGTAGGGCGACAACGCCGCCGGATCGATGCCCATGCGTTCGGGCAGGTCGCTGACGTCGCGGCGTGGTTCGAGTCCCGCTACCGGCGCCAGCACAAGCGCGGGATTGAACAGCACCAGCGCGCCGGGACGCGAGCTGACGCGCGCGTCCTCGCCCGGCTCCTCGATCCCCTCGATGACACCCGCTGCGGCGGCCAGGTGGCCACCCGCCGAACCGCCGCCGGCCGCGATGCGCTGCGGGTCGATGCCTAGCCGCCCGGCGTTGGCGCGCAGCCAGCGGACGGCGGACTTGGCGTCGCGCACGCAGTCCACCGCCTTCACGCCGTGCCGCGAAGCGACGCGGTAATCGGCCGAAACCGCCACCATGCCGCGCGACGCCAGGTACCGGCAGTGCGGCTCGAACTGCTTCGGGCTGCCCGACCGCCATCCCCCGCCGAAGAAGAACACGATGGCGGGCCGCCGGTCCGCGGCCTTGTGGCCCGCCGGCTCGAAGATGTAGGCGTTGAGCTTCACGCCCGCCACGGTCTTGTAGACCTCCACCCGCGCGCCCTCCATGCGCGGCGGATAGTCCGCCGGCTGCTGTCCTGGCGCCGCCAGCGCCGCCAGCAATGCGATGCCGCCCACCCACGTTCGTGTCATGGCCAAAATTCGGAACTTGTCCCTTACTCACTATACTGGAAGGCAGGCGGTATCACAGCCATGCTTGCAGCGCGATTCTCCCGGCGGCGTTTCGGCGCCGTCCTGGCCGCGGGAGCGGCGGCCCGGCTTCCCGCCGCCGGCGCGGGGCCCATCCAACGTCTGCGCGACTCCCGTACCGGGCGTGAGGTCTGGCAGATCACCTCGGACCGCGCCATCAGCCACAGTTGCTACTTCGAGGCGCAGCCCTTCACCCACGACGACCGCTTCCTGGTGTACTCCTCAGCCCGCAGCGGCGCCTACCAACTTTACGCCGTCGAATTGCGCTCGGGCGCCACCCGCCAGTTGACGCGCTGCCAGCGGCTGTCGAACCTGTCGTTCTCGATCCACCCGAACGGGCGCGACGTCGTCTATCTCGACGGCTCCGAGTTGTGGAAGACCAACGTCCCCGGCGGCGCCAGCGAGCGCGTCGCGGATCTCGCGCGCCTGGCGCCCGGCGCCAGCGGCTTCTCCGCCGGACGTACGTTCTCAAGCGACGGACGCTACACCCCGGTTGGCTACACGGCGGCCGGCGCGTACGTCATCGCCATGCTCAATCTGGAAGCCGGGAAGATCGAGAAGACCGCCGAGGTGGCAGGCGGAACCGGCGGGCACATGCTGATGTGTCCCGGCGACCCGTACCTGATCACGTTCGTGCGCACGCCCGACGAGCAGAACGACATGACTCTGCCGATGGAGCGGCGCGCGCGCACCATGCTCGCCGACCTCCGCGCCGGGAAGATCCGCCCCTTCCTCACCATGCCCTATGGCTGGCGCGCCACCCACGAGTACTGGGACGCTTCCGGCGAACGCTTCTACTTCCATCGGAAGAAAGTCCCAGGCTGGGTACCCGCGAGCATCTGTTCGATGAAACGCGACGGCTCGGACTGGAAGACGCATTTCACCTCCGAGACGCTGATGCTCGGGCACTCCATGATCTCGCACGACGGCCGCTTCATCGTTTCCGACGTGCAGAAGCCGGACGACAATCCTCTCCTCTACATCGATCTCGCCACCGGCGGCCACGAGATCCTCTGCTGGCCGGACTCCTCGGTGCGCGCGGGCCACTCCAAGCAGGCCCACGTGCATCCCTCGATCAGCCGCAGCGGGAAGTACGTCGCCTACACCTCGGACCGCACCGGAACCGCGCAGGTCTACGTCGTGCCGCTCTGAAATGGGCGGCGGCGTTGCCGTGCGGCCGCGCCCGGCGCCCGAGCATGGATCTACACCGCGATCCGGGTGTTGGTGCTGGTGCGCGGAACGGCC
>CAKZVG010000188.1 GCA_937921835.1 uncultured Bryobacteraceae bacterium
TCGAGCGGCATGCGGTCCATCAGCGCCAGCGCGGCCTCGGCCGAATGCGCCGAAAACCCCAGATAGCGCACCTTGCCCTCCTGACGCGCTTTCACGAAGAACTCGGCGGCGCCGCCCGGCGCCAGGATGCGCTCGACGTCATCCATCGAACTCACCGAGTGAAACTGGTAGAGATCGAAGTAATCGGTGTGCAGGCGGCGCAGCGACTGCTCGAACTCGTCGCGCGCCCCCGCCGCCTCGCGCTTCTGCGTCTTGCAGGCGAGAAAGACGCTCTTGCGGTGAGGTTTGAGCGCCGGCCCCAGCTTCTGCTCGGCTTCGCCTTTCCCGTAGGACGGCGCGACGTCGAAGTAGTTGACGCCCCGCTCCACCGACCGCGCCACTTCGCGATCGGCCTCCGCCTGTTCCATTCCCACCACCACGATGCCGCCAAAGCCGATGATCGAGAGGCTCACGCCATCGCGATAGCGGCGCTTCGGGAGCACGTCACTGTTCTGTGCGCTTGCGGCCGCGGTGACGGCGGCTCCAGCAAGAAAACTGCGGCGTTTCATTCCATCCTCCTCGCCGATACTTCCAGTGTAGCCGAGTAAGAACGGGGAACAGGCGCGCCCCAGTCCGGGAGGAAGCGCTCCGCGGCGGCATCGCGCCACGGCTTGGATGGCCAGGGCGCCGGGCCCGGCAGCGCGCCGGGGGTCCGCGGAAGCCGGGGGGCGAAAGAGCTATCCTTGTTACTTTATGTCGAAGTCCCGCTGCTTGCCCTTGCTTCCTCTGCTCGCCGCGGCGAGCCTTTTCGCTCAGGCCCGTTTCGAATTCTGGCCGGGCGCGGTGTATGACCCCGCCATCCCAACCTTCCGTCAGGTGCTGGGGCACGATCCGGCCGAGCGGATCGCCTGGCATTCCGGGCTGGTCAAGTACATGGAGGCGCTGGCGCAGGCGGCGCCGCGCCGTATGAAGATCTTCGATTACGGCAAGACCTGGGAAGGGCGGCGGCTGATCTACGCGGCCGTGGGATCGGAGGCCAACATCAAGCGCCTGGAGGAAATCCGCGCGGCCATGCAGCGCCTGGCCGATCCGCGCCGCACGCCGGAGGCCGAGGCGAGGAAACTGATGGAGTCGCTGCCGGCCGTGATCTGGCTGGCCTACGGCGTGCACGGCAACGAGATCTCCTCGCCCGAAGCGGCGCTGCTCACGGCGTATCACCTGCTTGCCGCGCGCAACGACAAGATGGTGGCGAATATTCTCGCCAACGTCGTGGTGATGATCGTGCCATCGCAGAATCCCGACGGGCGGGACCGCTTCGTGCATAACTTCGAGCAGTCCGAGGGCCTCGAACCGGACCCCAACCCGGCCGCTGCCGAGCACATGGAGCCCTGGCCCGGAGGGCGCTCCAACCACTACTACTTCGACATGAACCGCGACTGGTTCGCGCTTACGCAGCCCGAGATCCGCTCCCAGGCCAGGGCGCTGCTCGACTGGTTCCCGCTGGTGTACGTCGACCTGCACGAGATGGGCTCCGACAGCACCTACTACTTCGCACCCGAGGCGGTCCCCTATAATCCACACCTGACCCGCGACCAACGCGCCGCGCTCGAGTGGTTCGGCAAAAACAACGCCCGCTGGTTCGACCAGTTCGGCTTCAGTTACTTCACGCGCGAAGTGTTCGACGCGTTTTATCCGGGTTACGGCGCAAGCTGGCCGGCCTATCACGGCGCGGTCGCCATGACCTACGAGCAGGCATCGGCCCGCGGACTCCTCATGCGGCGCAGCGACGACACGGTGTTCCATTTCCGCGAAACCGTCCGGCAGCACTTCACGGCCTCCCTCGCCACCTGCGAAACGGCGGCCAACCAACGCGCGCGCCTGCTCGAGAATTTCTACCGCTACCGCCAAACGGCGATCGAGGAGGGACAGACGGAAGCGGTGCGGGAGTTCGTGCTGGTGCGGGCCGGCGACACCTCGGCGGTGGACAAGCTGGCGCTGCTGCTGGCCGCGCAGGGCGTGGAACTCAAGCAGGCCAAGGCCGCGTTCCGCGCGGCCGGGCGCGAGTTCCCGGCCGGCAGTTACGTCGTGCCGCTGGCCCAGCCCGCCAAGCGGCTGGCGCGGACGCTGCTCGACGCCCACGTTCCGATGGAGGATTTCTTCGTAAAAGAGCAGGAGCGGCGGCGCAGCAAGAAGCTGCCCGACGAGATTTACGACGTGACGGCCTGGTCCCTGCCGCTTCAGTTCAACGTGGAGTGCGTCCCGCTCGGTGAAGCGGCGCAGGGCGGTTTCGAACCGGTGAAGGCCGGGCCGCCTCCCGCGGGGCGGGTCACCGGCGAAGCGGCCGTCGCCTACCTGGTTCCGTGGGGCACGCAGGCGGCCGGGCGTTTCCTCGCCGCCGCGCTCCGGCAAGGGCTGCGGGTCCACAGCACGGACAAGGCTTTCAAGCAAGGCGCGCGCGAGTACCCGCGGGGAACGCTGATCGTCAAAGTGAAGGAAAACGAGCCGGGCGTCGCTGAAAAGGTGGCCAAACTCGCCGCCGCGAGCGGCGCGGAAGTGTTTGGCGCCCAGACCGGCTGGGTGGAGGAGGGGCCGAATTTCGGCAGCCGCCATGTCGTGGCGCTGCGCCCGCCGGCCATCGCAATCCTTTGGGACCGCCCCACGTCCTCCGCTTCGGCGGGCCATGCGCGCTTCGTTCTGGAGCGGCAGTACGGCTACCCGGCCACTGCCTTGCGAACCCACGCCGTGGGAATGGCCGACCTCAGCAAATTCCACGTCATCATCCTTCCGGATGGCGCGGCCGAAGGCTACGCTTCGGCGCTGGGACCGGTGGGAGTGCGCAAGTTGAAAGAGTGGGTCGGGGCGGGCGGCACGCTGATTGGCATCGGCGGCGCGCTGCCGTTTCTGGCGGACCCGCGGACCGGGTTGCTGGCGGCGTCGCAGGAGGATCTCGCGCGTCCCGAGGCGGAAACCAAGAGCGCGCCGAAGGAGGCGCCGAGAGCGGCCGCCACCCCCGCGCCTCCCCCCGCAGAGGCCCCGCCCGCCGCCGCCCGCGTCCCGGGCAAGATCCTCGAAAAAGAAGATGAGTACCTCAAGGCCATCCGCCCGGAACGGGAACCGCCGGATCCGGTGGCGGGCGTGCTGGTGCGGGCGCGCACAGATCCCGATCACTGGGTGACGGCGGGCGCGGCCGACAGCGTGGTGGCGCTCTTTGCCGGGCGCCTGATCTTCGCTCCCATGAAGCTCGACAAGGGCGTCAACGCAGTGCTATTCGAGGCGGCCGACAGACTCGTCGCGGGCGGCCACATGTGGGCCGAGAATCGCAAGCAACTGGCGTTCAAACCCCTCCTGATGGTGCAGCGCGAGGGCCGCGGCCACGTCGTCGCATTCCTCGCCGATCCGAATTTTCGAGCCTACCTGGATGGAATGAACGTTCTTTTTCTCAATGCCGTGTTTCGCGGGCCGGCCCGGCCACGCGGGTTGGGCGGCGAGGAATAAGCGCCGGGCCGGGATTCCCGCGGCGCGGGCGGACACTCCGCCGGCAGCAGCAGGTCGGTGAGCGAAATCCCCAGGCGCTCAAGCACCAGGTCGGCGGCCTCAAGCGACAGCGCCCTGGCTCCTTTGAGTACGTGATGGACGTGCGGCTGAGAGAGTCCGGTCAGCCGGGCGAGACCGCGCTCGGTGATCTCGCCGTTCATGACGCGCGCCTGAAGGCTGGCGATCAGGCGGGTCCGCAGCGTTTCGAAATGCATCCGCAGAGTGATTCCTACCTGAAATAGGGCATCGTTCTAGAATCAATAGTACTCCTTTATCCTGTAAGTTTCAAATTTTTTTTGGTGTAGACGGTGAATATCAAATCTTTTTTATTCAGCGTTTTGCGAAAACCAGTCCACTCCCGACTGAGCAACAAATCATTGTTATAGATTTCGAATTATTGACGAATTTCTCTTCCATCCTAGCATTAGAGTATATTTCTGCGGCGATCGCGACGCAAAAAGGCGATCGCCAGGAGGATTTTGCTGCTATGCAGTGGACACATAAGGATACGTTCGCGCTCTCGGCTCCTCACTGCGTGAAATGCCAGGGACTTGGACTGTGCACCTCGCCGCGGGGCATCGTCTTCCCCTGCAACTGCGTGCTGCGCGCGATCTTCCGGGCCTGCTACGCCCGCTTCCGGCATTGCGCGGAAAAAGAGAAGCGCATGAGCCGGACCAGCCTCCAGCTCACCGGAAAGGTGCGCAAGAACACCTGGGGCAGAAAGGACGAAGAGTACGTCGCCGACTTCTGCCTCGTCAGCCGCCGCTCGCTGACCGAATCCGAACACCGCATCTTCCGCTATCACTACCTCCTGGGGGCGGACTGGCGGCTGTGCTGGCGCAAGCTCGGCATGGACCGGGGCACCTTCTTCCACACCCTGTACAGAATCCAGGCCAAGCTCGGGCGCGCTTACCGCGAACTCGAACCCTACTCGCTGTTCCCGCTGGACGAGTACTTCCTGGACACCATCCGGGGCCGGGCGGCGCAGCCCTCGGCCGCGCTGACCCGGCGCTGGCAGCCCCG
>CAKZVG010000189.1 GCA_937921835.1 uncultured Bryobacteraceae bacterium
GGCGGTATCGCCGAAGTAGATGAAATCCTGCCGCGGCAGCTTGCGCCGCAGCGATTTGAGGACGGTCAGCCCGCCCACGCCGGAATCGAACACGCCGAGAGGACGGCTCATCGGGGTTGAATGCTGCTCCTTGGCATCAACCACCAGTGTAGAGCGGGGAGATGTGGGCGAATTCGCATTTGGCATTAAGGTATTTCACCGAGGCACAGTATCGCCGGATCTGTCATCTCACAGTCATAGTCAACGGAGGCTGGTGATGTCAGGGATGCACCCCAACGGAGGAACCTATTTGTGCTCGGCGCTGGTGCGCCTGCTCCCACGCGAGGCGGGAGGCGGAAAACGCGGCCTGCGGGCGGTGCTCGAACGCATTGCTCCTGCAACCGCGTGGCTATTGACGGAGCGGCCCGTCGGCGAGGGGTCCAGGGCCGACCTGCTGTGCGGGGAGTGCGTGCTGCGCGGCACGATCCGGGAGTGCCGCTTCGACCCGCAACTCGGCTACTCGGTCACGCTCGACTTCGACGCCGGCAGCCGCTGGTCGCCCGAGCGCTTCCACCCGGAGCATATGACGGCGCCGTCCGAGGTGCGGGGGTGCTCCTGCAAGAACGCCGTCTCCTGCCCCATCCGCGCCGCGCACCAGCCGGCCGCGGGCATGCCGATCGAGGAGCGGGTCCTCACGGCGGGCAGCGAGACGGCCATCGTGTCGCCGGGGATGACGTTCGCGCAACTGGCCCGCTGCTTCACCTGCTTTTTCGGGCTGTCGCGCAAGTCGCCGCTGTGTGGACGGTTCATCGAATCCTACCGGGAGACCGAGCGCGCCATCGGAGCGGGTGGAGAGCACGCGAACGCGGCGCTGGTGCTGGCCCGCCTCGCCAGAGTACTGGGCGGCGAGTGCCTCGCGCCGGAGTGTGTACCATAGGAACATTGTGTTCCAGTCCACCGGCGCCGCCGCGGCGCTCCTGCTGACGGCCACACTCCTGCCGCGCGCGGCCGCGTTCGAATGCGGCAACCAGCCGGCCGCCACGCGGATCTGGCGCATTCAGGGCGAGGGCGCGGCCAGCCCCATCGAAGGGCAGGTGGTGGAAGCCGAAGGCGTCGTGACGGGGAGTTTTCAAGGCCCCGCCGCGCTCAACGGCTTCTTCCTGCAAGAGGAAGCGGCTGACTCCGACGGCGACCCCGCGACTTCCGATGGAATCTTCGTCTTCGCTCCCGGCGGGCGGAGCGTCCGCGCGGGAGACGTCGTGCGCGTAAAGGGCACGGTGGCCGAGTACGCGAGCGCCGGCGGCCGGCTCACGCAAATCGCGGCGGTGATGGACCTGAAGGTGTGCGCGCAGGGCGCTCTGGTCGCGCCGGTGGCGGTCCCGCTGCCGCTGCCCGACGGCCAGGACTGGGAGCGCTATGAAGGCATGCTGGTGCGCATGCAGTCCGCCGGGCCGCTGGTGGTGACCGGAAACCACGACCTCGGCCGCTTCGGCAGCGTGGAGGTCGCGCCCCCGCGGCTGTTCGCGCCAACCCAGCAGGTTCCTCCCGGCGAGGAGGCGCGCGCGCGAGCGCTGTGGAACGCGCGGGCGAAACTGGTGCTCGACGACGCGAGCAGCGCGGCCAACGCCAACCTCTATCCAACAGCGTATCCGGAAGGCGGATTGCGCGCGGACCGGACGCTGCGCGTGGGCGACCACCTGGCGGCGCCGCTCGAAGGAGTTCTCGACGACCGATTCGGCGCGTATCGCTTGCACCCGGTGGCCCCGGTCGCGTTTCTTGCCGCGAACCCGCGGCCGCCGTCACCGCCCGAGGTGGGCGGCCGCTTCCGCGCCGCCGCCGCCAACGTCCTCAACTTTTTCACCACGACCGGCGCCGGGCCGGTGTGCGGTCCTGGCGCCAGCCTCAATTGCCGGGGCGCGACGGACGAGGCCGAGTATCAACGCCAGTTGAAGAAGCTGGTCGCGATGCTGCGGGGTCTCGAGGCCGACGTAATCGTCCTCAATGAGGTCGAGAACAACCCGGCCGGCGCGGCAAATCCGGCGGTTGCCGCGCTGGTGTCCGCGCTGAACCATGCCTGCGGGGCGGAGACCTTCCGCGCCATCGATACCGGACCCCTGGGAACCGACGCTATCCGCAACGCCATTCTCTACCAGCCCGCGCGCGTCGAACCCGTGGGCGTCTTCGCCACCGCCTGGTTGCACGACCAGAGCCGGCCGAGCGTTGCGCAGACCTTCCAGCCGGCCGCCGGCCCGCGGCCGGACTTGCAGCGTTTCACCGTCGTGGCGAATCACTGGAAGTCCAAGAGCGGCTCCTGCGACGACGACGGCGCGGCGGCCTACGGACAGGGCGCCTGCAACTTCATGCGTCTGCGCATGGCGCGCCACCTGGTGGAGTGGCTGGCCGGGAATCCCACCGGCGATCCCACGCCGGAGAGCGAGCGCAAGATTCTCCTGCTCGGAGACTTCAACTGCTATCTCATGGAAGACCCCATGCGGGCCCTGACGGATCCGGATTTCAGTCTGCCGGGATACCCGGCGCTGGCGGGTTCTACTTACGTTAACTTAGTTGAAAGATATCTGGGAACCGGCGCTTATTCGTATAACTACCAGGGACAATCCGGCTATCTCGATCACGCGCTCGCCAATCCCGCTTTCGAAAAGCTGATCACCGGCGTGGCCGCCTGGCACATCAACGCCGATGAACCCGCGGCGCTCGACTACAATCTCGAGAACAAGTCCGCCGCGGCACGCGAGGCCTACTACAGCCCGGACCCCTTCCGCGCCTCCGACCACGATCCGCTCGTGGTGGGATTCAATCCCCTGGCCGGGGACCTGAACAACGACGGCGCGGTCGACGGCCGCGACCGGGCGCTGCTTCGCGCCGCAATGGGCAAGCCGGCGGGCGCCGAGGGCGCCGGCCGGCGCCTGGATCTCGACGGCGACGGCGTCATAGCGCGGGGCGCCGAAAAGCACTGGAAGAAGCTGCGCAAGGCCTACCGCCAATGAGCCACCACGATCCCCCGCAAACCGCCGCGGCCGGGCCGCAACTCGTCCGCGGCTTCGGACTCCTTCAGGCGACGGCGCTCAACATGAGCAACATGGTTGGCGTCGGGCCGTTCATCACCATCCCGTTGATCATCGCCGCTATGGGCGGACCGCAGTGCATGCTCGGCTGGGCGGCCGGCGCGGTCCTGGCGCTCTGCGACGGCCTGATCTGGAGCGAACTCGCGGCCGCCATGCCGGCCGCGGGCGGCACCTACCGCTACCTGCGGGAAGCGTTCCGGGGCGGCGCGCTCGGGCGCCTGCTCCCGTTCCTGTTCATCTGGCAGTTTATCTTCAGCGGCCCGCTGGAGATTGCTTCCGGTTACATCGGCTTCGCGCAGTATCTGAGTTATTTCTGGCGCGGCATGGGGCCGGTAGAGATCAAGTTAGCCGGGCTGGGCGTGGGCGCGCTGGTGGTGGCGCTGCTCTACCGGCGGATCACGGCGGTCGGGCGGCTGACGGTGGTGCTTTGGGCCGGGATGCTGGCGACGGTGGTCTGGATCATCGGAAGCGGAATCCTCAACTTCAATCCGGCCGTGGCCTTCGACTTCCCGCCCGGCGCGTTCCGGTTCTCGGCCGGCTTCTTTCTCGGCCTCGGCTCGGCGATGCTGATTGCGATGTACGACTTCCTGGGCTACTACGATATCTGCTACATCGGCGGCGAAGTGCGCGATCCGGCGCGGGTGATTCCGCGCGCCATCCTCATCTCGGTGGTCGCCGTGGCGGCGATCTACGCGGTGATGAATTTGATGCTGATCGGCGTTGTGCCGTGGCGCGAAGCGATGGAATCCAAGTACATCGTATCGGAGTATATGGAGAGGCTCTACGGTCCGGTGGCGGCGGGCGCGGTGACGCTGCTGATTCTGTGGTGCGCTTTCGCCAGCGTCTTTGCGCTGGTGCTGGGCTACAGCCGCATCCCGTATGCGGCGGCGCTCGAGGGCGACTTTTTCCGTTGCTTCGGGCGCCTGCATCCGCGCGGGCAGTTCCCGCACGTCTCGCTGCTGGTGGTCGGGGGTCTGGCCATGCTGGCCAGCCTGCTGACGCTTGAATGGGTGATTTCGGCGCTACTGACGGCGCGCATCCTGGTGCAGTTCGTGGGGCAGATCGTGGCCCTGCATTTCATCCGCACGCGCCGGCCGGGCATCGCTCTGCCCTTCCGGATGTGGTTCTACCCGTTGCCCAGCCTGATCGCGTTCGCGGGCTGGATGTACGTTTTTCTCACCGCCGGCGGGACGTTCATCCTCTACGGGCTGCTGACGCTCGCCGCGGGCGTGGCGGCGTGGTGGCTCTGGTCGCGCCGCCGGCCCCGCCAAGCTTAGATCATCTCCGACAGCAGTTCCTCGCGCGGCGAGGGGATGACCGCCTTGTTGACCAGCAGCCCCTTGCGTCCGATGACCTGCGCGCCCGTCTCCACGGCGCTGCGCACCGAGGCCACGCTGCCGGTGAGCGAGGCGAACGCCTTGCCCCCCAGCGCCATCGCCAGACGGATCTCGATCAGTTCGACGGCCGCCGCCTTGACCGCCGCGTCGGCGCCCTCGATGAGGGAGGCGACCGAGAATGACTCGATGATCCCAAGCGCTTCCAGATGCTCGACCTTGGAGTGTCCGGCAATGGCGGGAAAAACCGATTCGTGCACGTTGGGGATCACGAACGTGTCGATGACGGCGAAGTCTCCCGCCGCCGATCCCGCCTCCACGGCCGCCTGAACCGCCGCCACGTCGCCGCGCACCATGACCATGTATTTACCCGAGCAAATCGTGCGGGCCAGCAACAGTTCCACGCCGGCCGCCTTCAGCATGGCGTCCGCCGCCACGAAACCCGCCGCGATGCTGGTCAGTTCAATCAGTCCGATGGAATTCCTAGCCATGCCGCACCTCGATGTACTTAGGGGTGATCGCCGTCACTTCTCCCGCGATGCTCGAATGAAGATTCACGCCCAGTTCTTTGTCCCCGACGGCCGCCAGCAACTGTCCCGCCCGCACCTTCTCGCCCTTGTTGACCACCGGCGAGGCGGGCTTGCCGACGTGCTGCGACAGCTTGATGCGCACCCTCTCCGGCCGTGCCTCCAGGGCCTGGTAGGGCGTCTCGCTCTCGTAGTTCTCCACGTTCAAGCGCCGCCGCAGCATGGCCAGCGGGACCCGCCGCTCCTCCTTCATCGGGTGGACCCGCACCGGCTTCTGTTGAACGAACTTGACGCCAGCCTCGCGCATGTCGCGCTTGGCCTGATCGCAGGCCTCCTTGGGGAAGAGGTCCTCCGGGCAGGCGTAGAGCGTGCACAGTCCGCAGGCGCAGCACAGTTCGCCCCACTGGTTCCAGTAATTCGATCCAGAGGCCGTGAAGCCGAGGCTGCGCATCACCTTGTGCGGCTGCACCTCGTAGCCCAGCAGATAGCGCGGGCAGAACTCGGTGCAGTAGCTGCACTGATCGCAGGCCGACTTGCCGATGCGGTTCATGGCCGCCTGCGGATTCGAGCGCCGCACAGCGAGGTAGTGCCCGGCCGGCAGCAGGATCAGACCGGCGGTGGTCTTCGTCACCACGTCGTCGAGATCCGTAGCGAGCGATCCCATCATCAGGCCCGAGACAAATACCGCATACTCCGGGACGGTGGCGCCGCCGGCCAGTTCGATCACCTCGCGGAAACTGATGCCGATGGGAACCCACAGCGACTTCGGCTGCGCCACCGCGCCCGCCACCGAGAGAAACTTGCGCGTGACCGGCCGGCCTTCGTTGGCCGCGTGTACGTTGTACAGCGTCTCGACGTTGTTCACCACGCAGCCCACCGCCAGCGGAATGCCGGCCGGCGGGATCAGCCGCCCGGTGGCGGTATAGACCAGTTCGTACTCGTCGCCCGAGGGGTAGAAGTCGCCGAGGAAGGTCATCTCGATGCCGGCCTTGCTCGCCTCCGGCTCGATGGCGTGAACCGCCTCGGCGTTCTTGGACTTGATGCCGAAGCGTCCGTGCCGCGCCTTGGTGGACTCCATCATGAGGCGCATCCCGGCCACGATCTCGGCCGGATGCAGCTTCATGATCTCGACATCCTTGTGCAGCAGCGGCTCGCACTCGGCGCCGTTGGCCAGCACGTACTCGACCTCCGAGGCTGCCTTGACGTAGGTGGGGAAGCCCGCGCCGCCGGCCCCCACCACACCCATTTCCTTCAGCTTCCGGGACAACATAGGGAATCTTCAGGCTAGCGCACCGGGCCGGGCGCGTGGGCGGCGCCGGACCGGGCGCCTCGAAATCGTCCCGGAGCCGTGGGACAATCAAACCATGGTAAGGCTTCTGCTGCTTGCTCTCTGTCTGGCCGGCTTTGTCTTCGCGCAAGGTCCCGGCCCCGGCCCCAGCCCGAACCCCGACCCCGGGGCGCCTCGCTGGCCGCTGTTCCCGCCCGAACTGCAACGCTATCTCGAGCCGAGCGCCGCGCAAGTGGCGCAGATCAACATCTTGAACAGCCAGTTCATGGGCTTCGTGGCGCGCAAGAACGTGCGGGCGGCTCAGGTCCAGCGGGAGATCCGCGAGTGGACCAGCGCCGAGCAGATCGTGCCGATCGAGCTCGGACTGCGCTATGCCGAACTCGAGCAGATCCAGCGCGAGATCCGCGACGAGGAAAAAAAGACGCAGGCCGCCGTGCGCGCGGTGCTGACCGACGCACAGCGCGTCAAGCTGCGGGTGATCGAGGAGGCGGCGAAACTGCTGCCGTTGATCTGGCAGGCTTCCGCGCAGCGGCTGATCGACCCGGTGGTGTCACCCTTCCCCGGCGGCATCATCCGTGCCGACCTCCCGATCATGCCCTTGGTCCCCTGAGCTCCGCTCGCAGGCGGCTGGCGCGATCCGCGCGGCAGGTGGCTGCCGCGGCCAGTGCGGTTGGACCAGCGGCAGCCAGGAGCGCCGCGGGCGAGCATCCTCAGCCAGCCGGTGGCGATAGCGGACGCCGGAACCTCCGCCCCGGGCGGGTGCGCTTGACGCCGCCCGGCCAGCCGTGACATTGTTTGGACCATGCACCGCCGGGATTTCCTTGAAACCGCAGCCGCCGCGCATCTGGCGGCAGCCGGAGCCGCCGCTCAAGGCCGGGGGAGCCGCCCCGCCCGCGCGGCCAACCTCAAGCTTGGCACGCAGCATGTCTCCGACGATGCGCGGCTGAAGGTTTACGCCGCTCTGGGCGTCCACAACATCTGTTCCGATCTGCCCTCGCGCCAGATGGACGAGCGCTGGTCGGTGGAAGGTCTGACCAGACTGCGCGAGCGCGTGGAATCGCACGGCATCAAGCTGGACATGGTGCCGCTGCCGATGAGTTCGAGCTACATCACCCGCGCCGAGAACCCGAACATCGTCCTCGGCAAAAGCCCGGAACGCGACCGGGAGATCGACAACATCTGCCAGATCATCCGCAACTGCTCGCGGGCCGGCATTCCGGCGGCCAAGTACAATTTCACCGTGCTCGGCGTGGTGCGCACCGAACCCAGCCCCGGGCGCGGCGGCTCGCGCTACAGCACCTTCGTCTACAGCAAGGCCCGGCAGGAGCCGCCGCTGACGGAGGCCGGGCCGGTCCCCGCGGAGGTCTTCTGGGAGCGCATCACCTACTTCCTGGAGCGCGTCGTGCCGGTGGCCGAAGAGTACAAGGTAAAGATCGCCTGCCACCCGCACGATCCCGGTATGCCG
>CAKZVG010000190.1 GCA_937921835.1 uncultured Bryobacteraceae bacterium
GGGCTGTATCATCTCGCGGTTCTCGAGAAAGGGCAGGAAATCCGCCTGAGCGAGGACTTCTTCATCGAGGCCCGCAAGGAATCCGCGCCGCTGGTCCGGATCGCGCGTCCCGGCCGCGACGCCAAGGTGAATCCGATCGAAGAGGTCCCGGTCACCGTCACCGCCGAGGATGATTTCGGGCTGCGGGAAGTGAGCCTGCGCTACTCGGTGAACGGCGGTCCGGAGAAGACCGTGCCGCTGCTCTCCAGGCCGGGAGTGAAGTCGGCCGAGGGTGACACCTTACTTGCGCTTGAAGATTTCAAGCTCGTGCCCGGCGACGTCGTCAGCCTCTACGCGGTGGCCCGCGACGCCCGCGCGGCTTCCCGCACCGACATTTTCTTCATCGAGGCGCAGCCGTTCGAACGCGAATACTCGCAATCCCAGCAGATGGGTGGCGGCGGCGGAGGCGGCGAGGGCCAGGACCAGAACCGAATTTCGCAGCGCCAGAAAGAGATCATCGCCGCGACCTGGAACCAGTTGAACGGCCGGACGGCCGACCCCGCCGCGGCGGCTGAAAACGCCCGGCTGCTGTCCGGAATTCAATCCAAGCTGCGCGACCAGGCGCTGTCGCTCGCCACCCGCATGAGCCGGCGCGAGCTTTCCGGCAACAACCAGGAGTTCCAGAGCTTCGCGCGCGACATGCAGGCGGCTTCGGAAGCCATGTCGGCGGCTGCCGGGAAACTGCGCGCGCAGGCCTGGAAGGACGCGCTCCCGCCCGAACAGAAAGCGCTTCAGCACCTGCTGCGGGCCGAGGCGACCTTCCGCCAGATCCAGGTGGCCTTCGGCTCGCGCGGCGGTGGCGGCGGGGGTGGGGGCGGCGCGGGGCGCGACCTGGAGAGTCTCTTCGATCTCGAGCTCGACACCGAGAAGAACCAGTACGAGACCGGACGGCAGCAAGCGGGCGGCGGCGACCGCGCCCGCGAAGTGGACGAGGCGCTCCAGAAGCTCGAACAACTCGCCCGGCGCCAGCAGCAGCTTGCCGAGCAGCAGGCCCGGCAACAACGGCTTTCCGAGCAGCGCTGGCAGCAGGAGATGCTGCGGCGCGAGGCGGAGCAGTTGCAGCGGCAACTCGAGCAGTTGGCGCGCGGCAATTCGTCCTCGCAGTCCTCGTCGCAATCCTCTTCGCAGCCGGCTTCTTCCTCCTCGCCGTCTGCGGCGGAAACGGCGCGGCGAAGGATGGAGCGCCAGCAGGCGGACCCGCGCCTCGAACGGGCGCTGGAACGCTTGCAGCAGGCTACGCGCGACATGAGCCGCGCCGGCCAGCAGAACGCGGGCCAGTCCGGCAACGCCGAGTCGCGCCGCGCGGCAGAGCGTCTCGAAGAGGCCCGCGACATGCTCCGTGGCATGCGGCAGGAGGAATCTTCCGGCCAGATGGACAGCATCGCGCGCCGTGCCGGCCAGCTTGCCGAGCAACAGCGCGATTTCGCCCGGCGGCTCCAGCAAGCTTACGGCGGCGCGCAGAATCCGCCACAGCAGCAGCAACCGGCTCCCGTCAATCGCCAGCAGGCCGAACAACTGGCCGGTGAGAAGGCCGCCATGGCGCAGGAACTCGAACGGCTGGAACGCGATATGCAGCGGGCGGCGCGCGAGATGGCCGGCACTCAGGCGGCGGCCGCCGCAAGGCTGCGCGACGCGCTGGGGGAGTTGCAGAAGAATGAAGTCGGCATGCGCATGAAGTACGGCGCCGAATGGATCCGCCGCGGTCTGGGTTCGTATGTATGGATGCGCGAGCAGCCCGTTACGGCGGGTCTGGAGGAGATGAACCGCCGGGTGCAGGAGGCGCAATCGGCGCTCGATCGCGGCAACCCGGGGGACAATCAGGTCGAACAGGCGCTGGCGCGGGTGGAACGATTGCGCGAGCAGTTGAACCGGATGTCCCAAGCGGCGCGGCAGGGACAGCAGGATCAGCGCGGACAGCAAGGCCAGCAAGCACAGCAGAGCCAGCAAGGCCAGCCGGGTCAAGGTGGACAGCAAGGACAGCAAGGCCAGCCCGTACAAGGCCAACAGTCCGGACAGGGCCAACAGCAAGGCCAAGGCCAGCCATCCGGCGGCGGCCGCGGTGGAGGACAGGATCGCTTCCAGGCTGGCGGCTGGCGCGGACACAATGACGAACACTCCGCAATGAACACCGGGGAGCGGGCTGGACCGAACTGGGATCCGCGGCTACAAGGTGGCGTCGAGCGGGTGTACCGCGAAGGCCTCCGCGACCTCTCCGAATTGCGCGGCGCGGTGCGCGAGAATCCCGAACTCGCCAAGGAACTCCAGGATCTCTTGCGGCAGATGCAGCGGCTCGATCCCAGCCGCTTCCCGGGCAACCCGGAGCTCATCGAGCAAATCCGGTCCCGGGTTCTTCCCGAACTTGAGAACTTCGAGTTGCTGTTACGCCGCAAGCTGGACGGCAGCCAGAGCGCGCAGGCGCATGCGGGCGCCGGTGATCCGCCCCCGCCAGGCTACGCCGACGCGGTGGCGGAGTATTTCCGCCGGCTGAGCAAGGGACGGTAGCTTCCGGGAAGCCCGCGGCTCGATCCCTCCTGCGGCGCCCGTGGGGACCTCTCTGTTGACGCGAAAGCGGTTCGCGGTCAAGGAAACCTCCGCCCGTTTCGCGAGAAGATAGAAGCAGCAGGTTGGTGAAATGAGATCCCCAATTCTAGCGGTATCCCTGCTCGCCGCGGCGAGCGTGCTGCGCGGCGCTCCAGCCGGCGCGCAACAGGAGGACCGCCGCCCGATGGCGCTCGAAGCATCCATTCAGAAACTCGAGGCCGAACTGGCCGGGCGCCACGGCGAGTCGCAGCGGGAACGCGCCCGGCGCGGGCTCCGGCAGGCGGCATCCTTCTGGCAGGAGAGCGACGGCGGCGCGGCGGAGTTCGAGGAGTTCGTCCGGCGCAACTTCGCCGGCGACCAGAAGGCCCTCGACACGCTCTTCGCGCGCTTCGAGGAGCTGCTCGAACGGCTGGACGGCCATATGCTTGAGATCCTGATGTCGTTTCGCAGGCAAACCGATCTGGACGCCGGTCCGGTTGCGCCCTATGACGAGGTATTCGCCGCTTACGATCCCTCGGCGCACGTCATCGACGACTTCTTTAAGAACAAGCTGGCTTTCGTGGTTCTGCTGAATTTTCCGCTGACGACGCTCGAGGAGCGGCTTAGCCGGGGCGGCTCCTGGAGCGGCCGGCAGTGGGCCGAAGTGCGCCTGGCGCAGCGCTTCTCCCGCCGCGTTCCGGCAGAAGTGAACCTGGCGATCGCCGAAGCGGGCGCCCGGGCCGAACAGTACATCGCCGGCTACAACATCTGGATGCACCATGTGCTCGACGACGCCGGGCGGCGCCTGTTCCCGGCCGGCATGCGCCTGCTTTCGCACTGGAACCTGCGCGACCAGATCAAGGCCGACTACGCCGAAAAGGGTGGCCTCAGGCGCCAGCGCGCCATTACCCGCGTGATGGAGCACATTGTGCGGCAGACCATCCCCCAGGACGTGATCGACAACCCCGGCGTGGATTGGAACCCCTACACCAACCAGGTGAGCGTATCGCCGGTCAAGGACCACCAGCGGAACGTTCCCGCGCCGGCTTCGGTCTCCGCCGCGCCCGAGCCCGACACCCGCTACGCCATGCTGCTAGGCACCTTCCAGGCGCTGCGGCGGGTGGACCCGTATTCTCCCACCGCTCCCACGCACATGGCTCGCATGTTCGACGATGCGCGCGAACTGCCCGAGGCGCGCGTGCGGGAGATGTTTGAGCGCGTGCTCTCCTCGCCGCTGGCGCCCAAAGTAGCGGCGTTGATCCGCCAGCGGCTGGGCCGTCCGCTCGAACCGTTCGACATCTGGTACGCGGGTTTCAAGCCGCGCGGCGCCTACACGGAAGCCGAACTGGACAGAATCACGCGTGAGAAGTACCCCACGGCGGAGGCTTACCAGAAGGACATGCCGCGGATGTTCGAAGCGCTCGGCTTTTCCCCGGAACGAGCCAGGTATCTGGCGGCCAATATCGTCGTGGAACCGGCGCGCGGCTCCGGCCATGCCTGGGGCGCGCAGCTTCGTTCCGCCCCGGCGCGCCTGCGGACGCGCGTGGGTCCGGGTGGCATGGACTACAAAGGCTACAACATCGCCGTCCACGAGATGGGGCACAACGTCGAGCAGACTTTTTCGCTCAAGAACGTGCACCACTGGCTTCTGAACGGGGTGCCGAACACGGCTTTCACCGAAGCCATCGCCTTCGTCTTCCAGGCCAAGGACCTCGAACTGCTCGGCCTGGCCAAGCCGGATGCGCGCGAGGAGGCGCTCAAAACCCTCAACACGTTCTGGGCGACGTACGAAATCGCCGGCGTGGCCATGGTGGATATGGAAGTGTGGCGCTGGATGTACCAGAGCCCCAACGCGACGCCGGCCGAATTGAAAAACGCCGTGCTCGAGATTTCGAAGAACGTCTGGAATAAGTACTACGCGCCGGTGATTGGCAGACGCGACGTGGTGCTGCTCGGCATTTACTCGCACATGATTGAGCGCTATCTCTACCTGCCCGACTACCCGCTCGGCCACCTGATCGCCCACCAGCTCGAAGAACACTTCAAGCGGACCGGACAGCTGGGGCCAGAAATCGAACGCGTGACCAGGCAGGGCCGCCTATCGCCGGATCTGTGGATGAAGGGCGCCACTGGAGCGCCGGTCGGTCCGGAGGCGCTGCTGGCGGCCACGGAGCGCGCCCTCAGCCAGCTCACGGGCTACAAATGACAGCGCGGCACGGCTACTGCCGTTTCTTGGGCGGGATCTTGTAGACGTAGATGGTGTGTTCGCGGTTGTGCACCATCGCCTTCTCGATCCGCACCGGCTCCCATCCGCGAACCTGGAAATCGTGTGAAACCACGCGCGAACCGGGCTTCAGGTATTTTTCGAAGTTGGGACGAAGTTGCTCGTTGGACGACGTGAGCAAATAGACCGTCACCACGTCGGCCGGGCTGAGATCCACTTCGAGAAGATGGCCGTGGACGATTTGCACCCGGTTTTCCAGACCCAGTTGTTTCACCCGCTCGCGCGCCTGCCGGACCAACGGCTCGTTGATCTCGACCCCCACCGCCTTCGCCTGGAAGCGCTGCGCCGCGGTGATCACAACCCGCCCGTCGCCGCTACCGAGATCGTACACCATCTCGCCGGGCTTGAGTTCCGCGGCTTCGAGCATACGCTCGACCACCAACTGCGGGGAGGGCACGAACGGCGCCAGGCTCCGGGCTTTGTCGGATTGCTGGCACAGGGCCGCTCCCGGCAAAAGCAAACCTGCAAGCAGAAGGAAACTACTGCGCGGACGCGGCCGAATTGCGGCGCTCATGCTTTGATTTTACAATGCGCGACACCATGTCGGAGACCGCGTACCAGAGGTCGCGCGGCCGGGTGATGGTGAATTCCTGGCCCTTGAAGAACCGCACCGCGTGCCCGATGGCGTCGCGCCACGGGATCGCCTGGGGACTCAGGTTGTAGTTCATGTAGAAAACCGGGAAGTCGATTCCCCCGATTTCGCGCAGCGCCTCCTGCTGCGGATTGGCGCTGAGCAGAGCCTTCGGCCCGGCGAAGATCAGCGCGTCGATCTCGCGTTCGCTGAGCGCCTCCTGGCGGATCAACTCGGTCAGGAACGCCGTCTCGCCGTGCTTCTCGCTCAGCCGCTTCAGGTCGACGGTTCCCAGGTTGAGGGTGTCCAGGGCTTCGCCGAGCGCGGGGAAGTCGATGCGGTCGGCGCCCGCCTGCCGGAAAACCACCCTTTGTTCCTGGAGGTTGAAGGCCGTCAACGAAAACTTTCCGATGCGCGGGTCGCGCGAGATGGTGCGCAGGATCGAGATTAGTGCGCTGGTGTCGATCGGCTGGAGCGTCGCTGCATGGGCGTTCTGCGGCGCGAAGTTGACCAGCATCTTCACATTCAGCGGATCTCCGGGCGTCCGCTCGACCGGCGGCTCTTCATGGAACTGCTCACTCGAACTGGCCTGCACCTTTCCCGCTCCGATCTGGAGAGCCATCTCCCGGTCTCTCGATGCCAAGGCCGCATCCAGTTCCCAATAGGAAGAACACACCCGCTCGCTGCGGTCACGCATCAGCCAGTCCACCCGGTATTTGCCCTCGCCCACGTCGAAACCGCCCTGAAGGAATGCATCCCCCCGAGCGCCATCCTCGATGGCTGGTACGCGCACCTTCTGGATGAAGTACACGGGATCCCCATCCGGCTCATCCGGTCGTGTCACCCGGAACAGGATGGTGAGCAGGTTTTCGCCGCCCGCGAGTTCGCGCAACGGAATGCTCACCTCATACCCCGTGTGGAAGCGGAGATCGAAACCCAGGAA
>CAKZVG010000191.1 GCA_937921835.1 uncultured Bryobacteraceae bacterium
GCTCAGCGACGTCGGCACTCCCTACGACGACATCCAGTGGGCGGCGGTGCTCAAATCGGCCAGCGCCTTCGAGATGTACCGCAAGCGCCACGGGCGGATTGTGCCCGAGCGGGTGGTGGAGTTCCTGCTGCTCGACCGCGAGTTCCCGCGCGCGGTCCGCTTCTGCCTGGTGTCGTCGGACGAGTCGCTGCACGCCCTCACCGGGGCGCCGCTGGGATCGGTCTCGCTCGCCAGCGAGCAGCGGCTGGGATTATTGCGTTCGGAACTCGATTTCGCCCACGCCGGAGCGGTGGTGCGCGCGGGGCTGCACGAGTTCCTCGACGGGCTGCAAGAGAAAATGAATAGAATTGATGAATGCATCCTGGAGGACTTCTTCGTCCAGCGCCGCGCGCCTTAGGGCGGCGTTTGAGGATGCCGCGCCGTGCGTCATGACCTTTTGCCTGGGAATCACCGTCGAGGAAGGACTCGTGGGGATCGCCGATACCCGGCTGATGTCCGGCAACGAGATCCTTACCGCAAAGAAAGCCGCCACCTACCAGGGACCGGGGTTTTCCTTCTTCGTGCTGAATTCGGGACTGCGCTCGCTGCGCGACAAGGTGCTGCTGCACTTCGAGGAAGCCTTCGCGCGCGACATCCAGAGCCGCGACCGCCTTTACAAGGTGGTGAACCTGTTCGCCCGCCAGGTGCGCCGCGCCGCCGATGAGGACCGCGAGGCGCTGGAGCGCTCCAACCTCAAGTTCAACATCCATTCGCTGATTGGCGGACAGATGAGCGGCGATTCCGCGCACCGCCTGTTCCTGGTTTATCCCGAGGGCAACTGGGTGGAAATCGGGCCGGACACCCCCTACCAGATCGTCGGCGCCTCGGGCTTCGGCAAGCCGATCCTCGAACGCACGCTCGACCGGCGCGATTCCATGCTGTTCGCCTTCAAGGTGGGGGTGCTGGCTTTCGACGCCACCCGCTTGTGCGCCGGCGACGTCGATTTTCCGATCGACGTGCTGCTGTACGCGCGCGGGAGTTTCGAAATGGCCGAGCACCGCTACCACCGCGACGACCTGCGCGACATCTCCTCCTGGTGGCAGGAGCGCATGCGGCGGGCGGTGCACGATCTGCCCTCGGAGGCCGTGGAGCGGGCCTTCGCGCACCTGACCGGAAGCGAGGCCGGCGTTTAGACGCTGTCCAATGACGATCCGCGCGGTTCACTCTACCGTCTACCGCTATGACGCTCCGGTCTTCATCGAACCGCATGTGTTCCGCCTGTGTCCGCGCGCGGACGCGGCGCAGCGGCTGCTCTGGCACGAACTGGTCATTGATCCGCCGCCCTGGCATCACAGCGAGGCTCTCGACCAGGACGGCAACATAATCCTTCACGCGAGTTTCCGCGAGGCGGCCGCGGCGCTGTCGGTCATCAGCCGGTTTGAGGTCCGGACGCTGCGCGCCAACCCTTTCGATTTTTTGCTGGACGGTCCGGAGGCGCTCGCCGTGCCGCTCGCGTACCCGTCCGCGCTGGCGGCGGCGCTGGCGCCCTACATCCGGAGCGAGGAGGTTGACGGCGCGGTGCGCGAACTGGCGCGCGAGGTGGCGGCCGGCGCCGGCTGGGCCACGGTGCCGTTTCTGGCGGCGCTGTGTGAGCGGCTGTACTCAGGCACACGGCAGATTGTCCGCGAAGAAGGCCCGCCGCTTGCGGCGCGCGAGACGCTGCGCGCCGGGGAAGGCTCCTGCCGTGACCTGGCGGTGGTGTTTCGCGACGCCTGCCGCGCGCTGGGACTGGCCGCGCGCTTCGTCAGCGGCTACGAAGCGCAGGAGGCGAGCGACGAGCCCGTTTCCATGCACGCCTGGGCGGAGGTCTATCTCCCCGGCGGAGGCTGGCGCGGCTGGGACCCTTCCCGCGGCCTTGCGGCGGCCGATTGCCACGTCGCCGTAGCCGCCGCCTTCGACCCCGCGCTGGCGGCGCCCATGACCGGCTCCTTCCGGGGTAGCGCCCGGGCGAGCATGGAAGTGTCGCTGGAGATGGAACTGAAGTGACCGCGACGGACGTGCTTCTGCGGGCGCGCCTTCAGCTCAGGGCGACGTCGAGCACCATCATCACTGCGAAGCCGCCCAGGGCGCCCATGGTGGCGTAGTCGGAGTTGCCGCTGCGCTGCGATTCCGGGATCAGTTCTTCGACCACCACGAAGATCATCGCGCCGGCCGCGAAGGCCAGCGAGTAGGGGAGGATCGGGCGCAGAAACAGAACCAAGGCCGCTCCGAGCACGCCGGCCACGGGTTCAACGACCGCCGAAAGCTGCCCGTACCAGAAACACTTGCCTGGTGAGAGTCCTTCCCGGCGCAACGGCATGGAAACCGCCAGCCCCTCGGGGAAATTCTGAATCCCGATTCCCACGGCGAGCGCGATGGCCGCCGGGAGGGTGGCCGCTTCGATGCCTGCCCCGGCGGCTCCGAAAGCCACGCCCACGGCCAGCCCTTCCGGGATGTTGTGCAGCGTGATGGCGAGCACCAGCAACACGCTCCGCCGCCAGGAGACGTGAATGCCTTCCGCCTTCACCGGCCCGAGGCCGGGATGCAGGTGTGGAAGCAGGCGGTCCAGGCCCCACAGCGCGATTCCGCCCAGCAGGAAGCCGGCCAAAGCGGGGAGCCACGGCGGGATTCCCTGCCCGCGGGACATTTCGATGGCCGGGATCAGCAGGCTCCAGACACTGGCGGCGATCATCACGCCGGCGGCGAAGCCGTTCATGGTGTCCAGCAGCTTGGGCTGCACGCCGCGTACAAAGAAAACCAGCGATGCCCCGAGGGCGGTCATTCCCCAGGTGTAGCTGGTGGCGAGCAGCGCTTGCAGGATGGGGCTA
>CAKZVG010000192.1 GCA_937921835.1 uncultured Bryobacteraceae bacterium
CGGACCGGATATCCGCGGTGTTGGTCTTGGTTGTGACGATGCGCTGGATCCGGCCGCCGCGCTGCCAGAACAGAACCGCCAGCAGGCTTACCAGCAGCAGCACCGCCCCGGCGATTTCGTACAGCCCCTGCCGCCGCGGCACGTACACGAAGATGTTGGCAAGGTCCTGCATCAGCCACTGGCTCCAGAGAAAGCCGGTGGACATCCACTGGAGCGAGGTCCATAACCGCGGGTGCTCGACCTCGCCCGCCAGAAACACGCTTTCGATCTTGCGCGCCAAAAACCAGTAGGCGAACAGCGCCGAACCGAACGCCACCAGGTAGCCCATGACGGACTTGAGGACGATGGCGCTCATCACCTGCTGCGACGAGAAGATGCTTAAAAGCAGGAACGTCGTGCTGACCGGGAATCCGACGCGCGTCAGCAACAGCAGCATCACCGGCGGCGCAACGTGCCACCAGTAGAACCGCTCCGGCCACGGGATGAGGCTCAGACGTCCGAAGGCCGGATCGCCTCCGTTGGCGAACCATCCCCATATCAGCACACCCGACAGAATGACGCTGGCGAACAGCCACAGCCTCCACCAGGGCGTGCGCTTGTTGGAGCTGAGAAATGTGCCGAGCGTCTGAATTACGTCGTTCGCGACCATGGAGTAGGCTGCCAAGCCGAAGCCCAGCAGCATATAGATTTGACTCCACGAGAGGTCCATGCAGGATCAAGAGAAAGCCGCGACGGCCTAAGCGGCGAATGTAACAATTAAATTACAAACCAGCGCTAACTTCGCAGCTTTCCCGTCCCCTTTATTTTGCCAGCCGGGGCGCCTCCCTGTCCAGTCCTGGCGGAGAGCCGGGTGCGATTTTTTCCGCCTGCCATATCTGTGTGTAACTATGCAACAATATGAAGCTGCCTGCATTGCGTGGGGAGCGGGAGGAGCCTGGCGTTGTGCCCGTCAAGAAACTGAAACAGCGGACGTTGAGGGGATCCCTTTCCGAGGAGGCTTACCTTACGGTCCGCAAGATGATTCTGCGCGGCGAACTGCCGCCCGGAACCGCGATCTCGCGGCGCTCTCTGGCCGAGCAGCTCGGGGTGAGCTTTCTTCCCATATCCGAGGCGCTCCAGCGGCTGGAGCACGACGGGCTGGTGGAAAGCTGGCCGCGCGTCGGCACCCGCGTCAAGGTGCCGAGTTCACAGGACGTACGAGGCAACTACGTCATCCGCGAAGCGCTCGAGTCGCAGTCGGCGCGGCTCTTCGCCGAGAAAGCCAGCTCGGACGAACGCGCCGAGGTCCAGCGCCTGGCGCCGCAGGTGGATGCGATGCGCGCCGACGAGGCGGTGGACTTCTTCGACTACTTCAGCTTCCACGAGCGTTTCCACCGCCGCATCGCCGAGTGCACCGGCTGCCCGGCGCTGGTGGACGCCATCGACAAGACCAACACCCTCATCCGTACCTGGCTTTACGCGTCGATCTCGCACTTCCGGGAACTGCCAGCCAAGTATCACCAGGAGCTGGCCGCGGTTCTGGTGCGCGGGAACCCCGAAGAAGCCGACCGCGTCATGCGCCAGCACGTGCGGCACGGCATGGACGAGGTGCTGCGCCGGCTGGAGCCGTATTTCAAGGGTGACGAGTCCTACCTGGACGCCCGCTCACGCCTGATCGGGGCGCGCACCGCACAGGGGTAACGCCCCCGGCGGCACACTTGCGCCTACTCGGTGTAGGCGGCTTCGAAGCGCCGCGCGCGCAGCGCCGCCAGCGCCAGCAAACAGAGGGTGAGCGCCAGCAGCCCCGCGATGGCCAGCCAGACGGGCGAGGCGCCGGGATCGATCGCCAGCAGCAGCAACACGTTGTGTTTGGGGACCGCCACCGGCGCCAGCGACTTCAGGTAATAGACGATGCTGATCCGCTGCGCCACGCCCGGCAGCAACCAGTTGTTGGTCTCCCACAGCAGCACCAACGCCGCCGGGATCATCGGGTTGCGGAAGCGCAGTCCGAGCAGCAGGAACGCCGCGCCATAGCCCGCGCAAGCCAGCACGGTTGAGAGCAGGTACCAGCCGAGCTGGCCGAGTCCGGGACCGCGGAAGACGTAGTCCCAGTAAGCCTGCCCGAAGTGCGCCGAGATCAGCAGAAACCCCGCCGTGACGCTGGCGGCGAAGTACGACACCGTGGCGGTGAGACCCGCCAGGTACTTGCCGGCAACCAGCAATTCCCGGCGAATGGGCGCGAGCAGGTAGTAGTGGATGGTCTTCTCGAGCACCTCGCCGCGGATCAGGCTGAAGAAGACGCCGACGCAGCCGAAGAAGATGGCCATGCGCAGGTAGAAGAGCTGGAAGATGGTGGCGAACACCACGCCATCCTCGGCGATGCTGTGGAAGGAGCGCTTGCGGGTCATCACCAGCGAGTGCAGGCCGAGCAGCGCCACCGGCGCCAGCGCCAGCAGGTAGATCCACCAGGCCCGCCGCGTGAACACGATGCGTTTGAGCTCCAGCCGCATCACTCCGCCCACCTGCCGCGACCAGAGGTCCCAGGACAGGGTCTTCAAGCCCGCAAGGTTCATGCCGCGCCTCCTTGCGCCCCGATGAGATAGCGGTACACCGAACCGGCGTCCTCATCCGCTGGCGCCACGGCCTCGATCTCCAGACCGTCCTCAACGACGATGCGGTTCAGCAGCAGGTGGAAGCGGTCCGGGTCGAGCGTGCGCACCAGCAGCCCGCGTCCGCCGTCCAGTTGGCGCGCCTCGACGATCACGTCGGCGGCGAACAGCCGCGCGGCGAGCAGCGCGGAGCGGTCCGATCGCACCAGGATCTGGGCGGGCTGGCCGGGGACCTCGCCGCGCACGTCGCGAAGCTCGCCCTCGGCGACCACATAGCCGTGGCTCAACAGAATCACATGGCCGGAGATGAGATCAACTTCGTGCAGGATGTGGCTCGACACGATCACGTGCAGGCCCCCGGCGGCCAACGCGCGGAACAGCGCGATGGTGTCGGCCCGCGCCATGGGGTCGAGGCCGTTGAGCGGTTCGTCCAGCACCAGAACCCGCGGCCGGTGGCTGATGGCCTGCGCCAGCTTGACGCGCTGCCGCATGCCTTTGGAGTAGCCCGCCACCTTGCGCGCCGCCGC
>CAKZVG010000193.1 GCA_937921835.1 uncultured Bryobacteraceae bacterium
GGTGTTCACCGAGGACATTCCCGGCCGCGCCGGACACCACGGCAAGCAGCATCCTTTCCAGGTGGTTCACCGCGACCTCACGCATCCCATCACGCGCGGGCTGCCGGAGAAGTGGATGCACGTCCAGGACGAACTCTACGACAGCATGCGCGGTCCGGCGAAGAACATCACGCTGCTGGCCACGGCCTGGAGCGACCCGGCCACCGGCGGCACCGGAGAGCACGAACCGATGCTCTTCACGGTCGCTTATGGCAAGGGGCGGGTTTTCCACACCATGCTCGGCCACGGTCCGGAAGCGATCGCTTGCGTGGGGTTCCAGGTGACGCTTCAGCGCGGCGTCGAGTGGGCGGCCACCGGCAAGGTAACGCAGAAACCGCCGCGGGATTTCCCAACCGCGGACGAAACCCGGACCCGCTAGGCGGGAGCGCCGGCTGTCAGGTTCGCCGCGCCCGCCATCGCGAGGGGCTTTCGTGCCACCGTCGCGGCGGCTGGCGAGTGAGACCTGTACGCAACCGGTCTGAGCGCTGGCGGGGTCGATCCCCGCGCCCCGGGAGTGGCGACGAGCACCGCGCGGGAGCGTCCGCCATCCTGACGGGAACCGCGGAGTTCCTCTCTCGCGCCTGCAAGCCCAGCTTCGCCCGCGGGTTGATCCGGCGCCGCCGGGCGTGTTGTGATGGTCGGTGCCGGACCGGTCCATGAAGGCGCGCATCCTGGTTGTGGAAGACGAAGACAAGCTCCGCCGGGTGATCGAGCTTCAGCTCCAGTCGGCGGGCTTTGAAGTCGAACAGGCGGCCAGCGCCGAGCAGGCGTTGCGGCTCGCCGACCGCGCCGACCTGATCCTCACCGACCTGCGGCTGCCCGGCATCGACGGACTGGAACTGCTGGCGCGCCTGCGGCGCCAGAACCTCCAGACGCCGGTGATCGTGATGACCGCCTTCGGAACGATCGAAGCGGCGGTGGAGGCGATGAAGGCCGGCGCGGCCGACTTCCTGCTCAAGCCATTTTCGCTCGATCACCTGATGGCGGTGATCGGGAAAGCGCTGGAACTGCGGTGGCTGCGCGATGAGAACCGGCAGCTTCGCGAGGAACTCGGGCGCCGCTACGAGTTCGACAACATCGTCGGCCGCAGCAGCGCGATGCAGGAGATCTTTGCCACTATCACGCGCGTGGCGCCCTCGCGCGCCACCGTGCTGCTGTGCGGCGAAAGCGGCGTGGGCAAGGATCTGATCGCGCGCGCCATCCATCACCATTCGCCGCGCCGCGAGCGGCCCTTCGTCAAGATCAACTGCACGGCCATTCCGGAGAACCTGATGGAGAGCGAACTCTTCGGCTACGAGAAGGGCGCCTTCACCGGGGCCACGGCCGCCAAGCCGGGTAAATTCGAGCAGGCCGACACGGGTACCGTGTTCCTGGACGAGATCGGCGACGTGCCGCCTTCCATTCAGGTGAAGCTGTTGCGGGTACTCCAGGAACGCGAACTGGAGCGGCTGGGCAGCAACAAGACGCGGCAAATCGACGTGCGCGTGGTGGCCGCCACGAACGCCGACCTGCGGGCGGCGCTCGAGCAGGGCACCTTCCGCGAGGATCTCTACTACCGCCTCAACGTGGTGCCTCTCAATATTCCCCCGCTGCGCGAGCGCAAGGAGGACATCCCGTTCCTGGCCGAGCATTTCGTGCGCAAGCTGGCGCGCGACTCCGGCAGCGCGGTCGAATCCATTACCCCGGAAGCCATCCGCAAGCTGATGAGCTTCGACTGGCCGGGCAACGTGCGCGAGTTGGAGAACGTCATCGAGCGCAGCCTGGTGCTATGCGCCGGCACGCGTCTGGACGCCAATGACATCCGGCTTGACATGTCGCCGCGGGGGCGCAATCCTCAGACGGCGGCCGGGCACTTCCTGCCCGAGGGGATGACGCTGGAGGAATACGAACAGGCCATCCTGCGCGAGGCGCTGCGCCGCGCCGGAGGCAACAAGAGCCAGGCCGCCCGGCTGCTCGGTCTGACCCGCAACGCCCTGCGCTACCGCCTCTCGCAGATGGGCATCGAGAGCTGAAGCCGGAGTCAGGCCTCCACTTTGCGCGCCACGGGATTCCACCGCAGGCGGCGCCCGGCGCGGAGCGCGTCCATGGCCATGCACATCACCAGGTTCGCCGCCTGCCCCGCCTCCACCGGGCAGTTGGGATCCTGGCGAGTCCGGACGCAATCGAGGAAGTTGGCGATGTGCTGCCGCGTGGCGCGCTCGAAGGAGCCGTACTGCTTCTTCTCCAGGGAGGGCTTGGGGTCGTATTCGTTGCTTTGGGGATAAAGCGCCCAGGATTCGCGGCCAACGTCGAAACGGGCTTTGGAGCCGTTGAACTGCTTCATCTGGTCGTGCGCGCCGGGGTAGCGCATGGCGCGATAGCCCAGCGTGAAAACCGCCAGGTAGTCTTCCGGATACTCGATGACCATGCAGGTGGTCTCAGGAACCTCAACGCCCTCGATATGCGGTTTGCCGGCGGCGCAGGTGACCGCCAGCGGCTCCTTGGAGTTCATGAACCAGTGGATGGCGTCGATGATGTGGGCCGCCTGCCGGATCATCTGGCCGCCCGAGTAGTCCCAGAAGTAGTACCAATTGGAAAAGCGGAGCCAGTCCAGCGGGCGTTTGGGCGCCGGGCCCAGCCAGCGCTCCCAGTCGAGTTTGCCTTCCGGGCGGCGGCTCGCCTTGGCCGGGCTGGTGTTGTACCACCAGGAGTTGACCAGCTTGACGCCGCCCAGCGCGCCGGAATCCATGACCTTCTTGGCCTCGAGGAAGAGATCGTAGCTGCGCCGCTGCGTCCCAACCTGTACGACGCGTCCGGTTTC
>CAKZVG010000194.1 GCA_937921835.1 uncultured Bryobacteraceae bacterium
CTGCGGTTGCCGACATAGGCCGCTTCCACCACTGTGTGGAAGCCCACCTCGCGCTGCACGCTGAAGGACCATTGGTAGGTGTACGGCAGATTGTCGCTATCGTGATAGGAAACGCTGGCCACCGTAAGCGGCGCCGCCACGGTGGCCCTTGCGGCGGCCGCCACGGGATCGGGGACCGCGGTCGCGCCTTCCACGGGGAAGCCCTCCGTGAAGGTGAACGGCTGCGCCCGGCCAAGGCCCTGGTCGACGAAGGTCCGCGCCGCCGTCCAGCCCGGGAAAGCGACCATCTCTCCGTTGTCCACCCAGAAGTTGGAGTGGGAGACGGCGAAACCGGTTCGAAGAACGGTTTTGCTGGACAGCGCATACGCCGCACCGAAGCGCGGCGAGAAGTTGACATAGTCGTTGTTCAGATTCAGGTTGCGCGAGGCGTTGCGGCCCGCCACCAGAAGTTGCCCGCTGACCGGGTCCACCCGCGAGTACACGTTGTTCTTGACCGCCTGCCGCGTCTCGAACTCATAGCGCAGACCAAGATTCAAGGTCAGCTTGTTGGTCGCCTTCCAGTCGTCGTTGAAGAAAATCCCCAGGTTGTAGTTATAGCGGTTGACCGGAATCTGCGGCACCGGGTAATTGGCGGTCTTGACCGCGCCAAGGAGTAAGTCGGCCAGGGAGTTGATCGGGATGTCGCGGCCGGCGGCCCCGCGTCCTGTGATCTCGCCGTTGAAAGAGTACGTCCCGCTGATCTGATTCGCCGCGATGTACCAGAACTGGTTCTGATAAAGCTGCCCGCCGAAACGGATGGAATGGCGGCCGCGCAGCCAACTGTAAATATTGCTGGCGCTGGCCGGCTGGTGAACCCAGTTCTGGAAGCGGCTGTCACCATAACTGCCATACCCGCCGCCGATCGATATCTGGGGAAGATTCGGACCGATCTTATTCCGTATCCCGAGTTCTTTTGTAACATCGAACTGCGGATACCACGGGTCGATCACCCGCGGATCACGTTGCACGTTGGCCTGAAACTCGCCGCTGAAGTTCGGCGCGAAAAACCGCGTGTAGTTGAGCGATGCGCGCCGGATGTTGCGGAAACGGGGTCCGATCTCGGTGTTCAGGACGTTCTCGAAATCCCGCACCAGGTCGCGCGGCCCTTCGTTGACGTGGGAATAGGTGAAGAAGAACTTGTCCTTGTCGGTCGGGCTGTAGTCCAGGCGCATGGTTCCGAAGTTCTTGTTGTCGCTACGCCCGGCGATGCGCACCCAGTTGGCGGTCGAGATGCCAAAGCGTGGGTTGAAGATGCCGGTCATATTTGGCTTGGGGAACAGCGCCAGGAACTTCTGCGCGGCCGGGTCCAAGCGGCTGGCGGGAAGGGTGTTGTTGGGAAAAGGATTGCCCGAGAGCGGATCGTTCACCACCGCCGGCATGCCGCTGAAGTTGCCGCCGCGGATGGCCGGATCCGGGATGGTGCGGGTCTTGGTCACCGGCACGCTGTCGCGCACGCCCTCATAGCCGGCGAAGAAGAACATCCGGTTGTTCATGCGCGGGACGGGTCCGCCGAGCGTGCCGCCGAACTCATTGCGGATGAGCGACGGTCTCGCCGTGCCGCGCGCGTTGTTGGCCCACTCGTTGGCGTTGAGCACCGTGTTCCGGTGGAATTCGTACAGGGCGCCGTGGTAGTCCTTCGTTCCCGACTTCACCTGAAAGGTGATGACCGCGCCCGAGGTCCGCCCGTACTCGGCCGAGAAGGTGCTGGCCAGCACCTTGAACTCCTGGATGGTCTCGATCGAGCCGACCCGTTCCGCGATGCCGCCGATGTGCGTGGTCGAGGCGCCGTCCACGACGAAGGTGTTGCCCCCGCGGCGGCCGCCGTTGATGACCACGTTTTCGGCATAGTCCAGGTTGCTCGGATCGTTCCCGGCGCCGAAGGCCCCTGGCGTCAGCATCAGCAGCGCGTACGGCGCGCGGCTGTTGAGCGGCATGTTCCGGATTTCGGTCGCCGTGATGGTCTCGCTGATTTCGGCCGACTCCTGGTTAAGCGGCGTGACGCTGGCCTGCACCTCGATGGCCTGCTGCACGTCGCCGACTTCGAGCGTGAAGTCCAGCCGCGCCCGCTGCGCGGAATCGAGCGTCAGGCCATTCACCTGGTTTCGTTTGAACCCGGGCGCCTGCGCTTCCACCCGGTAACGTCCCGGCGCCAGCGACGGCGCCGAATAAACTCCCTGCTGGTTGGACCGGGTGCGGAAGACAAGCCCGGTGCCAAGGTTCGAAATCGTGATTTCCGCCTCCGCCACCAGCGCCCCGCTTGAATCGGTGACGATTCCGGTGAGACTGGCGACGTTGGACTGACCGAAGCCGAGGCTGGCGGCGAGAAGCGCCACGAACGCGAGCCGCGTCATATTTCCTCCCTGAATGCGCGACCTAATCAGTTAGGTAGCTGCGCAACAGTCTATCGCCGCCGCGCGGCCGGTGTCAACAGACGCTTACGTCGCGGCCTGTTCGAAGGCGTGAGCCAGGCGGAACATGCCGCTTTCATCGAAGTGGCGGGTCAGAATCTGCATCCCCACCGGCAGCCCGGCGGCGGTGGCGCCGCACGGTACGCTCATGCACGGCACGCCGGCCAGCGAACCGGTGATGGTGTAGATGTCGGAGAGGTACATGGCCAGCGGATCGTCCACCTTCTCGCCCAGCTCGAAGGCCGGAAAGGGCGACACGGGCGCCACCAGCGCGTCGACCTCCTCGAAGGCCCGCGCGAAGTCGCGCGCCACCAGCCCGCGCACCTTCTGCGCCTTCAGATAATAGGCGTCGTAGTAGCCCGCGCTGAGCACATAGGTGCCGAGCATGATGCGGCGCTTGCACTCGGTCCCGAAGCCCTCCCCGCGCGTGTTGCGGTACATGTCCTGGAGCGTCTCCGAGCGCGGCGAGCGCGCCGTGTAGCGCACGCCGTCGTAGCGCGCCAGGTTCGAACTGGCTTCCGCCGTGCAAATGACGTAGTAGCAGGCGATGGCGTACCGGGTCGCGGGCATGCTGACCTCGCGCACCTGGCAGCCAAGCCGCTTCAGGGTGTCCACACCGCGCATGACCAGTTGCGCCGTCTCCCCGGCCAGCCCCTCGAAGTACTCGCGCGGCAACCCGAGGCGCATCCCTTGCACCTTGCCGTCCAGCTCCGCGGCGTAGTCCGGCACGGGCGCGAAGGCCGAGGTGGCGTCGCGCGGATCGCGGCCCGCGATCACTCCCAGCAGCACGGCCGCGTCGCGCACCGAACGCGCGAACGGTCCGATGTGATCGAGCGAACTGGCGAAGGCCGTCAAGCCGTAACGGGACACGCGCCCGTAGGTGGGCGTCACCCCCACCACGCCGCAGAACGACGCCGGCTGGCGGATCGATCCCCCGGTGTCGGAGCCGAGCGCCACCACCGCCGTCCCGTCGGCCACCGCCGCCGCCGAACCCCCGCTTGAACCTCCCGGCACGCGGTCCGGCGCAACCGGATTGCGCACCGGCCCAAACGCCGAGTTCTCATTCGAGGATCCCATGGCGAACTCGTCGCAGTTGGTCTTGCCGAGAATCACCCCGCCGGCCTGCTCCAGGCGAATCACGGCCGTGGCGTCATAGGGCGGGATGTAGTTCTCGAGCAGCTTCGAGCCGCAGGTGGTTCGCAGGCCCTTGGTCAGAATCACGTCCTTGACCGCCACCGGGACGCCGGCCAGCGGTCCGGGATCTTCTCCGCGCGCCAGTTTTTCATCCACGGCGCGCGCGGCCGCCAGCGCGCGTTCGGGCGAAAAGCTCAGGTAGGCGTTGGTCCTGGGGTTGCCGGCCTCGGCCAGGCGCAGCGCTTCCGTGGCGATCTCCACGGCGCTGAATTCGCGCGCCGCAAGCCCCTCGCGGATGCGGCCGGCCGAGAGCGAACGGATATCCATGGCGGCTCTCTCCTAACGCTCGACGACCCTGGGGACCTTGAAGCAGCCGGCGCCCGACAGCGGCGCGTTCGCCAGCGCCGCCTCGCGGTCCAGGCACTCGCCCTCGACGTCCTCCCGCAGGGTTGCGGTCTCTCCGGCCTCGTGGAGCACCTGGGCCATCGGTTCCACGCCCTCGGTGTCGGCTTCGTTCAGGGTTTCGACATGCGTGAGGATGCCGCTGAGCTCGGCGGCGAAGCGCTGGATCTCTTCGCCGGTCAACGTCAGGTTGGCGAGAGCGGCGACGTAACGCACCTCTTCTTCGCTGATCTTCAATCCGTGGCCTTCCTGCGGGATTGCTTGTAGAGACGGCGCAGCACGGGGTCCGGGATGAGGTCGGCTTCGTCCGGGTTCGCGAGCGCCGCGGGCCGCGCCGCCCGGTCTTCCCGCTGCGGCAGCCGGCGCGGCGTGGCCGGCTGGAACGCGATGTCGTCCACCACACCCGGGCCGAGCAGTTCCGCGATTCGGGCCAGGATTTGCGCCCGCAGCGTGTTCAACTGCTTCTGCCAGACCAAGTCCTCGACTTCGACAATCAGGCAGGAGCGGACCAGGGCGGCGGCGCACGCATGGGCAGCGATCCGTTTGCCGACCGCGGCGGGCCAGGCGGCCAGCGCCAGATCTTCCGGCGCAACGCACGTCTTGAGCTTTCCGATCAGGCGGCCGGCGCGTTCCATTGGCATGGAGAATGCCATTGTAGCAGCGGCCTCCGGCGGCGGGCAAACCGGCCCGTCTCCGGATCAGTTCAGCGCGTCGATGCGCCGCGTGACGGTGGTTTTCAGTTCCTCGGCGTCGCGCCGTAAAGGCTGCGCGTCCGGGAAGCGGGCGGCGATTTCCTCGAACTTGTACTTGCCGCGGCGCGGGAGCACCGAGAAGTCCAGCGCATCAGCCAGCAGGCAGCCAAGCTTCACCGCCGTCATGAGACTCCGCTCCTCCGTCAGGTCCTCGTGGTGGCGGGCGGCGATCTCGGCCAGTTCTTCCGGCAAGCGCCACTCCCTGGCCAGCCACCCGCCGGCCTCGCAGTGATCCACGTCGAACAGTTCCCGCTCGCAATGCAGCAGGTCGAAGGAGTTCTCCAGCGTCACCGTCAGCAGGTTCGCGTACTCGGCCGGATAGGCGGCCAGCAAGCCGATCCGTCCGATATCGTGCAGCAGGCCGGCGGTGTAGGCCGAGTCGCCGGGCACGCCCTGGGAAGGCGCGATTTCGCTTGCCAGCACGGCGCACGCCAGACTGTGCCGCCAGCAGCGGCGCAGCACCGGCAGCCGCAGCGCCGTCTTCAGGTACGTTCTCATCGCCACGGTCATCGCCAGCGCCTTGACGAAGTCCGTTCCCAGGGTCACCGCCGCGTGCTGCACGCTCCGGATCTGGTAGGAGAAGCCGTACAGCGCCGAATTGGCCACCCGCAGCAGTTCCGCCGCGAACGCCGGGTCGGACTCGGCCAGCCGTACGATCTGGCGGAGCTCGAAATCGTCCTTGGAAAGCTCCTCCAGGATCCTCAGCGCGACGGCGGGAAACGGCGGCAGCGTGCTCAGCGCCCAGGGGCGGTTCGAGGCCGCTGCTGCCGGAGGACAGGTGCTCATCTCGAATCGAACCTCCTCAAGTCTTATCGGCCTTGGAAGCCGCTTGCTCGGGAAGCGGACCCCTTCTCAGGCGATTTCGCGGCGGCTTAGGGCAACGACCTGAGAACTGGCCCCTGATCCGCTGAGCGCGGCGATGCGGCCTAGACCGTACTTGGGATGGCGAACCAACATGCCCTGGTGAAACTCGTCGGGCGCCACCGCCGGCGCCG
>CAKZVG010000195.1 GCA_937921835.1 uncultured Bryobacteraceae bacterium
CGGCCGGGCTCGACGTGGCCAAGCTCATGACCGGATCCTTCGGCACGCTCGCCGCGCTGGTTTCGGTGAACTTCAAGCTGGTTCCCCTGCCCGGCGCCACGCGCACGTTCGTGTTCGCCTGTGGCAGCGCCGCCGAAGCGCTGGAGCGGCGCCGGCGCATCCTCTCGAGCGTCTTGCAGCCGGCCGCGCTCGACCTGCTGAATCCCGCCGCTGCGGAAATGCTCGGCCGCGCTGGCTGGCTGCTCGCCGCCGCCGCGGGAGGCAACGCGGGCGTGGTGGGTCGTTGGTCGCGGGAACTCGCCGGCGCGGAGGAACTCGCAGGCGAGGCCGAGGAAGGGTTCTGGCGAGGCGTGCGGGAGTTCGCGCCCGCCTTCCTCGAACGCCATCCGCTGGGCGCGGTGGCGCGGGTCTCGACCACCCTGACGGGTGTGGGGGCGGTCATGGAAGGAGCGCCCGGAGCGGCCGTGGCGCGCGCCGGTTCGGGCGTCTGCTACGCCGGCTTCGAGGATGCGCAAGCCGCGGCGGCCTGGGTGGCGGTCCAGGGCCGGGGGGCGGTGGTCGAGTTCTGCGCGCCGGAGCGGAAGGACGGGATCACGCTGTGGCCCGCCCCGGGAAGCGATTTTGCAACCATGCTCGCCATCAAGCGGCTCTTCGATCCTGGAAACCTGCTCAACCGCGGGAGGCTCTATGGCCGTATCTGAGCCGCGAACCGCGCAGGGCGAGTCCCCGCGGCAGTTCGACCTGGACCGCTGCATCCACTGCGGGCTGTGTCTGAACGCCTGCCCGACCTATCGTGAACTGGGCCTGGAGGCGGATTCCCCGCGCGGCCGCATTTATCAGATGGTGCAGGTGGCCGAGGGACGGATGAGCATCAGCCCGTCCTACCTTCAGCACATTGACCTCTGCCTGGGATGCCGCGGCTGCGAGAGCGCCTGCCCGTCGGGCGTCGAGTACGGGCGGCTGGTGGAGGCGGCCCGGGCGCAGATCGAAACCCAGGTGAAGCGCCCGCTGGCGGTGTGGCTTGCCCGGCGCTTCGTGTTCTCCTACCTGCTACAGTCCCGCTTCGGCCTCGGCGTGGCCGGCGCGCTGCTGTTTCTCTATCAGGCCAGCGGGCTTCAGAAACTCCTGCGGTTGAGCGGGCTGTTGAAGCTCGTGGGCTTGGAGAAGTTGGAGCGGCTGACGCCGGTGGCGGAGGCGCCCTTCTTTTTCTCCAGGATCGGGAAGACCTTCCCCGCCACCGGTGCGCAGCGCTATCGTGTGGCGCTGCTGGCCGGCTGCATCGCCAACGTCTGCTTCGCGCGCCTGAACGAAGCCACCGTGCGGGTGCTCCAGAAAAACGGTTGCGACGTGCACATCCCGCGCGAGCAGACCTGCTGCGGCGCTCTGCACGCCCACGCCGGCCTGCGCGAGGAGGCGCGCAAGCTGGCGCGGCGCAACATCGACGCCTTCGAAGCCGGCGATTACGACGCCATCCTCACCAACGCCGCCGGCTGCGGGGCGATGCTCAAGGAGTATCACGACCTGCTGGCCGAGGACCCGGCCTACGCCGCGCGGGCGCGGGCGTTCGTCGAGCGCGTAAAGGACGTCAACGAATTCCTGGCCTCGATCGAACTCAACCCCAAGCTGGGACGCGTCGAGGCGGTGGCGACGTATCAGGACTCCTGCCACCTGGCACACGGGCAGAAGGTGCGCGCCGCGCCGCGCAAACTGCTGGCCGCGGTCCCCGGGCTGGCCTTCCGCGAGATGCCGCTGGCGGACCTTTGCTGCGGCAGCGCGGGGGTGTACAACGTGCTCCACAACGAGATGGCCATGTCGCTTCTCGAAAAGAAGATGGCCAACATTGCCCTGACCGGAGCCGGCGTCATCGTGACCGCGAATCCGGGCTGCATGCTCCAGCTTCGGGCCGGCGCCGCGATGTCCGGCGGCGGGCGGCGCGTGGCGCACGTGGTGGAGATCCTCGACGAGGCCTACCGCAACTACGAGGAAAAGTAGTTCTAGCCGGTCCGCCGGCGGCGTCCCCTCAGCGGCGCATGGCGCTTTGCCACTCCTCGCGGCCGGCCAGCACCGGCTCGAGCGCCCGTTCGAGGGCGCCGATCCCGCCGGGCTCGCGAAGCTCCACCCACCAGCCGCCATCGCCTTCCCTCACCTCCGCCGCGGTTTCCACCGCCGACCGGTCGAGATGCGCGGCGAGTTGGGCGCATAGCCAGATGCGCTCCCCTACGCCACGCAGGTAGCGGCCGCACCACTCCGGCGTCAGCAGCAGCGGGCCCGCGATGCCGCAAACGATTTCGTACAGGGTGGCGCCGAGCGACAGCGGCTTCCAGTTCCAGCGCGCCAGGAATGCCTGAAGGGGACGGGCCCGCGCGCTGAGATCCTCGATCAACCCGCGCAGTGTGGCGGCGGCGCCAGCAGGAGCCGAGGCGGCTTCCATCCAGAGGCACAACTGCGGCGCCACCCCGCGCGCCGGCCCGAAGGGCTGGCGGGAAGCGTCCAGCACAAAGGCGGCGCGGCCGATGCCCGTGCGCGGATCGGGATCGAGCGTGCCCCACAGCAGGTGGCAGG
>CAKZVG010000196.1 GCA_937921835.1 uncultured Bryobacteraceae bacterium
ATCGACGGCAGGCTGGCCGGCGCGGTGGCCATGGCATTCCCGTTCTCGAAGGAGCCGATCGCCGGCATCCGTCCGATCGAGGAAATGGTGCGCCCCGCCGCTCCCGCCGCACGATTGTCCCCGCGCGCCTCCATCACTCCCTGGAGTTCCGATCTCACGCAGGGATTCCCGGAGACGGGCGCAGCCGCCTCGAGGCTGGCGGAAATCGCCACCCCGGTGTGGTTCAGCGGGTTTACTTCCGCCGCGATCGAGCATTTCGCGCCGCGCTTGCGCGCCCTCGGTCTCGAACCGCGGCAGGGCGTCGCCAGCGGCTCGGGCACGCCCCGGGCGCCCGGCGCGAAGCCGCCCGCGCTCGAACCCGGCTCCATGATCAGCGTGCAGTTGATGACCGGCGACATGGCGGTCGGCGCCGACGGCACCGTCACTCACATCGACGGCCGGCGCATCTTCGGCTTCGGGCACCGCTTTCTCGCCATCGGCGAAACGGAATTGCCGTTTGCGCGCGCCGAGGTGCTCACCCTGCTGCCGTCGCTTTCGACGTCGTTCAAGATTTCCGCCGCGCGGGAACTTCTGGGAGTGATCACCGAGGACCGCAATACCGCCATCGCCGGCGAACTGGGACGCGCCGCCCGGCTCGTTCCCCTCACCATCTCCGTGCGCGGCGGCGCGGCGGGCGCGCCGTCGTCCTACCGCATGGAGATGGTGAACGACCGTTTCCTCACGCCGCTGCTTTTGCAAGTGGCCACCTTCTCCGCCATCGACGCCACCGAGCGCGTGGTGGGCGCGGCCACCTTCGCCCTGCGCGGGCGGATCGAGTTCGAGGGCGGCGCGCCGCCGGTCCGGCTCGACAACCTGTATTCGGGCGAAGCCAACGTCCCGGCGCAGGCGTCGCTCGGAGCCGCCGTGCCGCTGGCCTACGCCATGCAGAGCGGTTTCGACGCGCTCAGACTGAAAAGCATCGCCCTTGAGATCGATTCCTTCGCCGGCCGCAAGCAGATGGAGATCGACCAGGTATGGACCCCGCGCCGCGAAGTCCGCCCGGGCGAGAAGACCGAATTGCGAATCACCCTGCTCGGCGAGCGGGGCGCCGAGCTCACGCGCAAGCTGGAATGGACGGTGCCCGCCGGCTTGCCGCCCGGCCCGGTTTATTTCACCGTCGCCGACGGCCTCTCGACCAACATCGCCGAGTACCGCCACTTGCTGAGTTCCCCGCCCAAGTCCGCGGCGCAGGTCGTCGCGCTGCTGAACGAGCTGCGCGGCAATGCCAAAGCTTACGTTCGCGTGTGGCGCGCCGATCCCTCCTTCCTGGCCGGCGGCGAGGACCTTCCGGCGCCGCCGCCCTCGGTGGCCATGGTGTTGGGGCGCGCGCAGGCGGGTGCGGGCGGGCAGGCGCCGGGGCGCGGCTCCAAGCTGGCTGAATTCGAAATCGCGGGTGACGGCGCCGTGATCTCCGGCTCCCGGACCATCCAGGTCGAAGTGAAGGACTGACATGCAACGCGCCGCCTGTTTCCTGATTGCGGCGGCGGCTTTGAAGGCCGCCAGCACCATGTCCTGGGAGATGAACACCTACCAGGATTTCCTGAAGGGCCGCTTCGACGGCGTCTCGCTCAGCCGCGACGGCAGGCTCTCGATGGCGCCGCGCCTGGAGACCTTTTTCGCCTCCGAGCAGCCCGCCGTCTGGTGCCTGGCCGCCGCTCCCGAGGGCGCGGTGTATGCCGGAACGGGCCACCGCGGGCGGGTCTTCCGCATCGAGCGTACGGGCAAGAGCAGCCTGTTCTGGACCGCCGGGCAGCCCGAGGTGTTCGCTCTCGCGGTGGACGCGCGGGGGACCGTGTGGGCGGGATCCTCGCCCAACGGCAAGGTCTACCGAATCGAGAAGAACGGCCAGGCGAAGGAGTTCTTCGCGCCCGGGGAGAAGTACATCTGGGCGCTCGCCTGGGCGCCGGACGGCTCGCTGTTCGTGGGCACTGGCGACCAGGGCAAGGTCTTCCGCGTGGATTCGCGCGGCAGCGGCGAGGTGTACTACGAGACCGGCCAGGCGCACGTCACCGCGCTGGCCTTTGACGCCGCCGGCCGCCTGCTGGCGGGCACCGAACCGAACGGCATTCTCTACCGCGTCCTGGCCAAGGACAAGGCCTTCGTGCTGCACGACGCCAACCTGCCCGAGATTCGCGCCATCGTCAGTGCTCCGGACGGTTCCATTTATGCGGCGGCGCTGGGCGGAGGAGTGGCGGGCCGGCCGGGTGCGCCCGCCAGTCTCACCGGCGCTCCTCAATCCGGCATGGGAACGCCGGCGGTGTCCACCTCGATCACCGTCGAGGCGCAGGGGCCCGGCCTCGACGTGCAGCCCAAACCCGACGCCGCCAAGCCGCAGCCCCCAACCGCAGGGGCGCCGCTCACCGCGCCGTATTCCCCGGTCATCGATCTCAGCGGCGTCGAGAAGTCGGCCGTCTACCGGATTCATCCCGACCACACCGTCGAGACGCTCTGGAGTTCGAAGGAGGAGAACGTCTACGACCTTCTGCTTTCGGGCGGCGAAATCCTGCTCGCCACCGACGGCCGCGGCCGCCTCTACCGCCTCTCGCCGGACCGCAAGCCGGCGCTCATCGCGCAAACCAACGAGGGCGAACCCATGCGGCTGCTGGAGACTCCGGGCGGCTTGCTGGCGGCGGGAGGCAGCGCGGGCAAGGTGTTCCGGCTGGCGGGCGAATCCGGCGCGGCGGGCGTCTATGAGGCGCCGGTGCACGACGCCTCTGCCGTGGCTCGCTGGGGGCGGCTGAACTGGCGCGCCGAAACTCCGGGCCGCTCACGCATCGCTTTCCGCACCCGCACCGGCAACTCCGCGCGCCCGGACCGCACCTGGAGCGACTGGTCCGAACCCATCCTCGACCCGGCCCAGGCCGCCGTCCGCAGCCCCAACGCGCGTTACATTCAGTGGAAGGCCGAATTCACCGGCGACGGCGCGGCGGTCCCATCGCTTGAAAGCGTCGCCATCGCCTATCTGCCCCAGAATACGCCGCCGGCCGTGCGCAGCGTCCACGTGGCCACGATCTGGGGCGCCTCCCCGCAAGCCAAGACGCCCGCGCCGGCGCCGTCCTCCGGAGCGGCCTACAGCATCACGGTCACCGACACCGGCGACGCCGGGCCGGCCTCGGCGGGCACGCCGACCCAGGCGCTCACCCGCGCCGCCTCGCAGCAGATTCAGGTGACCTGGCAGGCCGAGGACAGCGACGGCGACCGGCTGGTCTACACGCTTGAGTTTCGCGGCGAGGACGAGCGCGAGTGGAAGACGCTCAAAAAGGACCTCACCGAGAACTCATTCACCCTCGACGGCGACGCGCTCGCCGACGGCCGCTACTTTTTCCGCGTGACCGCCTCGGACCGCCTGGCGAACCCGCCCTCCACGGCGCGGGAAGCCGAACTGGTGAGCGCCCCGGTGCTCATCGACGGCACGCCGCCGGTGGTGACGCTCGGCGCGCCTCGCGCGGCGGGCGGCCGCCTGGAGATCGACGTCGAGGCGCGCGACGCCGCCTCCGCCATCCGCCGCGCCGAGTACTCCCTCAATGCCGGCCCCTGGGCGCCGCTCGAGCTGCTGGACGGCGTGGCCGACTCGCCGCACGAGCGCTTCCTGGTGCGCCTCGAGGGCCTGACGCCCGGCGAGCATCTCATCGTCGTCCGCGCCTACGACGCCTCCGGCAACGCCGGTTTGGCCAAGGCCGTGTCCCGCCAGTAACGCGCCTATCGCTGGTTCGCCTTGAGGATCTTCTTGCGCAGCCGGATGGAGCGCGGCGTCACTTCCACCAGTTCATCCTCGCGGATGAACTCGATCGCCTGTTCCAGGTTCAGCAGCCGCGGCGGCACCAGCCGGATGGCTTCGTCGGCGGTGGAAGCGCGCATGTTGGTGAGCTTCTTCTCCTTGACGATGTTGACGTCCAGGTCCCTGGGGCGGGAGTTCTCGCCCACGATCATGCCTTCGTAGACCTCCGCCCCGGGGGCGACGAAAATCTCGCCCCGCTCTTGCAGGTTGAAGATCGCGTAGCCGGTGGCGCGTCCCGGACGGTCCGCCACCAGCGAGCCGGTGGGGCGCGCGGGAATGTCGCCCTGCCATTCGATGTAACCCTGGAAAAGCGAATTCATGATGGCCGTGCCCTTGGTGTCGGTCAGCATCTCGCTGCGCAGCCCGATCAGCCCGCGCGAGGGCACGTGAAACTCGCTGCGCACGCGCCCCGAGCCGTGGTTCACCATCTTCACCAGCCTGCCCTTGCGCAGCCCCATCTTCTGCATCACTTCGCCGACGTATTGCTCCGGGCAATCGACGGTAAGCAACTCGAGCGGCTCCTCCAGCTTCCCGTTCACCTGCCGCGTCAGGATCTCCGGCTTGCCCACCGCCAGTTCATACCCTTCGCGCCGCATCATCTCGATGAGAATGGCGAGCTGCAATTCCCCGCGCCCCATCACCTTGAACGCGTCTGGTCCGCCCGCCTCTTCCACCCTGATCGAGACGTTGGTCAGCAGTTCCTTTTCCAGGCGCTCGCGGATGTGCCGGGAGGTGACGAACTGCCCTTCGGTCCCGGCGAACGGCGAGGTGTTCACCGTGAAAGTCATGGCGATGGTGGGCTCGTCGATGTGAATCCGCTCGAGCGGCCGCGGCGTCTCCGGGTGAGTGAGGGTGTCGCCGATGGTGATTCCCTCCACACCGGCGATGGCCAGCACGTCGCCCGGGCGCGCCACGGTCTCCTCCACCCGCTTCAGCCCCTCGAAGGTGTAAAGCCTGGTGATCCGCGTCACCTGAATCGAGCCGTCCGGCTTGGCGATGCCCACCTCGTCGCCGTGCCGCAAGGTTCCCGCGAACACGCGCCCGATGGCCAGCCGCCCCAGATAGTCGCTGTAGTCGAGATTCGCCACCAGGACTTGCAGCACGCCTTCGGGATCACCGGCCGGCGGCGGGATGCTAGCGAGCACAGCCTCGAAGAGCGGGCGCAGGTCGGAGGATTCGTCCTCCAGAGAGGTCTTGGCGATGCCCGCCTTGGCGTTCGCGTACACGATCGGAAAATCGAGCTGCTCCTCGGCCGCGTCGAGGTCGATGAACAGGTCGTAGACCTCGTTCAAGACCTCCTGGATGCGGGCGTCCGGACGGTCGATCTTGTTGATGACCACGATCTGCGGCAGACGCGCCTCCAGCGCCTTCATGAGCACGTAGCGGGTCTGCGGCAGCGGCCCCTCGCTCGCGTCCACCAGCAGCATCACTCCGTCGACGATCTTGAGCGCGCGCTCCACCTCGCCGCCGAAATCGCTATGGCCGGGCGTGTCGACGATGTTGATCTTGACCCCGCGGTAACGGACGCCGGTGGTCTTGGCCAGGATCGTGATGCCGCGCTCGCGCTCGAGTTCGTTGGAGTCCATGACGCGTTCCCTCACGGTTTCGTTGTCGCGGAAGATGCCGCTTTGCTTGAGCATGGCGTCCACCAGCGTGGTCTTGCCGTGGTCCACGTGCGCAATGATGGCGATGTTGCGGATCTGTTGGTTAAAAATCACGGATCTCCGGAATGAACGGGCGGGAAGCCTCTTCTGATTATCCCACGGCCGGACGGAACGCGCTCGCGGCCGGGGCGCCGCCGGCCGGTCAATTCGGCTAGCATGGGGGTTATGCAGAGGCGAACCTTTCTTGGCGGCGCGCTCGCTTGCGCTCCGCTTCCCGGACAGACCTCCGCGCCTCCGCCCAACGTGGTCCTGATCATTTCCGACGACCAGGCCTGGGGCGATTACGGCTTCATGGGGCATCCCCACGTCCGCACCCCGCGGCTCGACGGACTGGCCCGCCAGAGCGCCGTCTTCACGCGCGGCTATTCTTCCACGCCGCTGTGCTGCCCATCGCTGGCGTCGATCATCACCGGGCTCCATCCCCACCAGAACCGCATCACCTCGAACGACCCCCCACGCACCGGCGACGCCCCCTGGCCCCCCGAGCGGCTCGCCCTGCGGGCGCGCATGATCGAGAACTATGAAAAGTCGCCCACCATCCCGCGGCTGCTCGCCCAACGTGGCTATCGCAGCTTCCAATCCGGCAAGTGGTGGGGCGGCAGCTTCGCCCGCGGCGGATTCACCGCCGGCATGACGCACGGCGACCCGGCGCGCGGCGGGCGCCACGGCGACGAAGGCCTCAAGATCGGCCGCGCCACCATGCAGCCGGTTTACGACTTCATCGACGGCGCGGGCGGCAATCCGTTCTTTCTTTGGTTCGCTCCCATGATGCCTCACACGCCGCACAATCCCCCCGAACGCCTGTTGAAGCACTACCAGAGCCGTACCCCGTCGATTCACGTGGCGCGCTACTGGGCGATGTGCGAGTGGTGGGACGAGGTCTGCGGCCAGTTGCTCGACCACCTGGACGCCAAGGGCTTGGCCGCGAACACGCTGCTGCTCTATACCTGCGACAACGGCTGGATCCAGCAGCCCGGCGCTCCCGGCTTCGCGCCGCGCTCGAAGCGTTCCCAGTATGACGGCGGGGTCCGCACGCCGCTGCTGGTGCGCTGGCCCGGGCGCGTCCGGCCCGCGCGCGACGAACGCACGCTGGTGAGCAACCTCGATCTGGCTCCCACCATCCTGCGCGCCGCCGGACTCGGCCCAACCCCGGACATGCAGGGCCTGAATCTGCTCGACGCCGCCGCGCTCAAGCGCCGCGAGATCGTCTTCGGCGGCGTCTATACCCACGACGCGGTGGACATCGACCGTCCGGTCAGCAGCCTTCAGTATCTGTGGGCCGTCGAAGGCCCCTGGAAGCTCATCCTGCCGGGGCCGCAAGCCGAAGGCAAGCCCGAGGTGGAGTTGTTCAACGTGGTCCAAGACCCGCACGAGAACACCAATCTCTCCGCGCGGCGTCCCCGGGAGGTGGCGCGGATTCGGGAACGCATCGCGGCTTGGTGGCCGGAAGGCGCCGCCGCGCTCCGCATGCCCTCCGCCTGACGCCATTCGGAAGCCGGGCGTAGAATAGGGAGACGGTTTTTCCCGCCCGACTCTATGCCCACTGATAGCGGCCGGCCAGTCACGCCGGCCAGAATCGTTGTCGCGACCACCGTCGCCCTTTCCTTCATTTCCTTCTGGCGCGGGGCGGCCATCGTCCTCAGCGACCTCGCCTCGACGATGTTCTACGTCGGCGGCATCGCCGAGCAGGCCATCGGGGAAGCAGCGCCCTGGTTCATCCTGGGCGTCATGCTCTTCAGCTTCGCGGTGCGATCCGTGTACCTGGAAAGCTGCTCGATGTTCGTGCGCGGCGGCGTGTATGTCGTGGTCCGCGACAGCCTGGGGCCATTCACCGCCAAGATCTCGGTTTCGGCGCTCGTGGTGGACTACATTCTCACCGGCCCGATCAGTTCGGTGAGCGCCGGTCAGTATCTCGGCCGCCTTTTCAACGAACTGGCGGCGATGACGCAGCAGGAGGCGCGCGTCGATCCCCACAGCTTCGCCGCCGTCTTCGGCATCGTGGTGACCGTTTACTTCTGGCGGAGCAACGTCAGGGGAATTCACGAGTCGAGCGGCAAGGCGCTGCGCATCATGCAAATCACCACCGTGATGGTGGGCATCCTGCTTCTTTGGTGCCCGCTCACCCTGCTGCTACGGGGGAACGCGGAGCTGCCTCCCGCGCCTCTGCCAGCCAACCTGAAGTTCTCGAAGGAATCGCTCGGCTGGCTGGACGGCACCTTCTGGCCGCAACTCGCCTCGGTGGGCATCCTGATCGCCTTCGGGCACTCTCTGCTGGCCATGAGCGGTTTCGAGACGCTGGCGCAGGTCTACCGCGAGATCGCCCATCCCAAGCTGAAGAACCTGAAGATCGCCGCCAACATCGTGTGCTTCTACGCGCTGCTGAGCACCGGACTCATCACGCTTTTCGCCGTGATGATCATTCCGGACGGGCAGCGGCCGCACTACTACGACAATCTGATCGGCGGTCTCTCGATGAGCCTGGCCGGCCCGGAGTTGCTCAAGCTCGGCTTTCACGTCTTCGTAGTGATGGTGGGGGTCCTCATTCTGTCGGGCGCGGTGAATACGTCGCTGATCGGCGCCAACGGCATCCTGAACCGCGTGGCCGAGGATGGCGTTCTGCTGGACTACTTCCGCAAACCGCACCGCCGCTTCGGCACCACCTACCGCATCATAAGTCTGGTGGCAATTCTGCAAGTGGCCACCATCGTTGCCAGCCGCGGCGACGTCTACCTGCTCGGCGAGGCGTACGCCTTCGGCGTGGTGTGGAGCTTTTTCATGAAAGCGCTGGGCGTGTTGGCGCTCCGCTTCCAGCGCAGCGACCAGGAGTATAAGACGCCCTTGAACCTCCGCGCCGGCCGCTTTGAGCTTCCAATCGGACTGGCGCTTACAACGTCGATCCTCTTGCTGGTGGCCATCGCCAACCTGTTCACCAAGCAGGTGGCGACCGTCTACGGGGTGTCCTTCACCGTTGTGCTGCTGGCGCTGTTCACCATCTCCGAGCGCGTCAACGCGCGCCAGGCGCGGCGCGGAAAGACGCTCGAAGAGTTCAACCTCGAGTATCAGCCCGAAACGGAAGCCGCGGCGATCAAAGCCCGTCCCGGCTGCGTAGTGGTGGCCATCCGTGACTACACCCGCATGGATCACCTCAAGCGGGTGCTCGAGAAGACCAACCTCAGCCGGCACGACATCGTCGTGATGACCGCCCGCACCCTCACCGCCGGCGCCGGCGAGTACGGCTTGCGCCAGGACCAAGTCTTCAGCAAATACGAGCAGGAGTTATTCAGCCACGTCGTGACACTGGCCGAGAAGCAGGGGAAGCCGGTGGAATTGCTGGTAATGCCCGCCGAGGACCCGTTCGACGCCATGGTGCTGGCCGCGGCCCGGCTCAAGGCCTCGCGGCTGGTGACGGGCGTATCACCCACCATGACCTCGGAAGAGCTTGCGCGCCGCATCGGTCTGGCGTGGGAGAAGCTTCCCGAGCCGCGCCATCCGTTCTCGCTGGAAGTGATCGGCGCCGGGCGCCCGTCCGTCTACGTAAACCTGGGGCCGCATCCGCCGCGCCTGTGGCCGGAAGATGTGGACCTCCTGCACGAACTCTGGCTCAGACTCAGCGCCCTCCGGGAGTTCGGCGCCCGGCTGCACCACCGCGATATCGTCGGGCTCGCCTTGCGCCGCCTGGAGCGCGACCTGACGGGCGAGGCGCGGCGGCAGGTGCTCGACGAACTCCGGCAGGAGTTGCG
>CAKZVG010000197.1 GCA_937921835.1 uncultured Bryobacteraceae bacterium
GTCGAGGACGTGGCGGAGTTGTGCCTCAAGGCCGCGGCGGCGCCGTCGCTTCCGGCCCGGGTTTATAACGCGGGCAACGGCAACCGCTACACGCTGAATCACGTTTGGGAAGTGCTTCAGAAGATCGAGGGCGTGCGCATCCCGCCCCGCTACGGCCCGCCGCGGGAGGGCGACGTGCGCCACTCGCAGGCCGACACCGCGCTGGCGGTGCGCGACCTCGGGCACGCGCCGCGCTTCACGCTCGAAGAGGGGTTGCGCCGCACCCTGGAGTGGTACCGCGCCAACCGGTGACCCCCCCGCTGGCGGACGGTTTGGCGGTTACGGTTCCAGCAGCAGCTTGCCGCTGGTCTTCCGGCTCTCCAGGTCGATGTGCGCCTGGGCGGCGGCGGCCAGTTTGTAGGTGCGTTCAATGCGCAGCTTGAGCTTGCCCGTGGCGACCCACTCGAGCACGTCGTTGGCCCGCCACAGCAACTCGCTGCGCGAGGCGCAATAGGCGGCCAGCGACGGCCGCGTCAGGAACAGCGATCCCTTCTGGGTGAGGACCAACGGGGGCACGGGCGGCACGGCGCCGCTGGCGTTGCCGAAAGTGACCATCATGCCGCGCGGCTTCAGGCAGTCGAGGCTCTTCTCGAACGTCGCCGCGCCCACCGAATCGTAGACCACCTCCACGCCCTGCCCGCCGGTGAGGCGCTTCACCTCAGGTTCGAAGTCCCGTTCGGTGTACAGGATCATCTCATCGGCGCCCGCCTCCCGCGCCAGCGCCGCCTTGGCTTCCGAAGAGGTCGTTCCGATGACCCGCGCCCCGCGCATTTTCGCCATCTGCACGATGAGCAATCCCGCTCCGCCCGCCGCCGCATGCACCAGGCAGGTGTGCCCGGGCTGAACGGGGAACGTGGAGTGCGTCAGATAGTGCGCCGTCATCCCCTGAAGCATGGCCGCGGCCGCCTGCCGGAAATCGATGGCGGCGGGGAGCCTTACCACGCTCGACGCCGCCACCGTTTGGTATTCGGCGTACGATCCGCGCGCCATGGCGTAGGCCACGCGGTCGCCGGGCGCGAACTCGGTCACTCCCGGGCCGGCGGATTCCACCACTCCCGCGGCCTCCATGCCCAGCGTCACCGGCAGTTCAGCCTTGTACAGCCCGGTGCGAAAGTAGATGTCGATGTAGTTGACGCCGATGGCCTGAATCCTCACCAGCACCTCGCCCGCCGCGGGCGTGGGGACGGGAACCTCCTCGTAGCGCAAGGCGTCAACGCCGCCCGGAGTGTGAACTCGAATGGCCTTCATGAGAATCTTCCTTCAGAGATGACCTTAGCACCCTGAACGGTTTGCGGCCAACACGCCCCCGCGGCCGAACCCGCCGCCGGGCGCATGGATGCCCGGGGGAATGGCGGCGGGGAGGGTGTTCCCGCTTTCGCCTTCCCGATGGATGGCGGAGACGTCCTTGCCATTGCGCGGGAACCCTACGCGGCCCTCTTTGAAAGGCGCGATCCGCGAGACGGTTTCGGGCGGCAGGTTGCCGCCTTTCGAAACCCTGTCCACCAGCGAACGAATCAACTCGCGCGCTTTTTCATTGGGCGAGCATCCGGATTTTGCGGCGGAGGTGAACCGCTCCCGCGTAGGCCAGCAGGTAGGCCAGCGTGGCGGGAAACAGCAGCAGCCGCGCCAGGGTGGTGACGGCGCCGGCGCCGGAAAGACCGGCTCGGAACAGGACGAAATGACGGATGGTGCGCCAGTGGCCGCGGTCCAGCCAGAAGTAGTCGCCGTTCTCATTCAGGACGAAGACCTTGGCCGGCAGGCGCGCGGCCAGCATCCACTTCCACTTGGTCATGATGGGCTCGCCCGCGCAGATGATGCCGACGACGTCGTAGCCGCGGGCGGCCAGTTGGCGATAGAGCCGCTTGCGGCCGGCCCGGCCGGGGTAGTCCGTAACACGGAACACCAGGCCGTGGCCGGGGCGGAAACCGCGCGGTTCGCCGGCGTAGCAGGTAACCAGATCCACCTCAAGTTCCTCGCCGTGCAGGCGGGGAAGGTCCGGCAGCAGGGCGTCGAAAAGATACCGCGAGCCGCTTTCGATCAGCAGGATCCGCCGGAAGGGCGGCACGAAATTCGAAAAGAAGTACCGCAACCACTCAATATAGCCCGGCGCCGCCCGGCCTGTTCCGGCGCGCCGGTCCGGACTTTGCCCGCTGGGTTATCCTGAAGGTTTCACCCGATGCCGCATCCGCTGATCGAGTTCCACAACGTCACCATCGCCCGCGACAACCGCATCGTGCTTGAGGACGTCACGCTTTCCATCGCCGCCGGCGAGCACGTGGCGATCCTTGGTCCCAACGGCTCCGGAAAATCGACCCTCATCAAGACCATCACGCGCGAGGTCTACCCTCGCTATCCTGAGCGCTCCTCGGTCGCCGTGCGCGGCGAAAAGATCTGGAACCTGTTTGAACTGCGGTCGCTGATGGGCATCGTCACCAACGACCTGCTGGCCGCCTGCACGCGCGAATTCAAGGGGCTGGAGATCGTGCTTTCGGGCTTCTTCTCGGGCGTGGGCCTGTGGCCGCACATGAAGGTCACGCCGGAGATGGAGCGCAAGGCGCGGCGGGTGATGGAACGGCTCGAACTCACCCACCTGGCCGACCGCTGGACCGACGAACTCTCCTCGGGCGAAGCGCGCCGCATCCTCATCGCCCGCGCGCTGGTGCACGATCCCAAGGCGTTGGTGCTCGATGAGCCCACCGCCAGCCTCGATATTCACGCTTCGCACGAGCTCAACGGCATCCTGCGCATGCTGGCGCGCGAGGGAACCAGCGTGATTATGGTGACGCACCATCTGCCCGACATCATCCCCGAGATTGGGCGTGTCATCCTGATCCGCGACGGCCGCATTTTCCGCGATGGCCCGAAGGAGCAGGTGCTGCGGAACGATCTGCTGAGCGAGCTCTTCCGGACTCCGGTCGAGGTCCTGCGCAAGGACGGCTACTTCCACCTCTGGTGAGGCGCCTTACTCGCGCCGCAGCCTGACCGTCGCCCTGCGCACCGAAAGCGCGTCGCCGCCCGGGGCGGAGATCTCGGCCCCGATCGGAACGGAGAAGTCCCGCGTGGCGGAGAGCGTGTGCCGGCTGCGCGCGTGGATTCCGGAATGAGGACGGGATGTGAGACTCGCGGCACTGGTTCCGATGGCGGCCCATCCGGCTGCGCGCTGAACTCCCCGCAAGGGGGCGGCCCGGGAACCAAGGTGTCCAACCTGGCGGCGTTCGAGGTCATCAACAGCAACACCGGCTGGCGCACCGTGATGACCTCCCTGCGCGTGCGTTTCTAACCGCTCCGTTCCGGCCACTTCCGGCGGGCGCCGCTTTCCAAAGCGGCGGCGGCGGATTATGCTGGCAGTAGGGTCGTGGAAAGAGATAGGCAGCAGGCGCTGTTGTCCTGGCTTCTGGCCGGCGCGCTGGTGCTCCTGTTTGGCGTGTTGGCGGTGCTGCAATACCGCTGGATCGGCGAGGCCAGCCAGGCCGAAAGAGAGCGTTTGCGCTCCGGCTTGCAGTCCAGCCTCCGGCGGCTGAGCCGGGATTTCAATAACGAGATCACCGGCGCCTGCGCGGCGCTGTTGCCCGGTTTCCGGCAGGTGGAGGAACTCGGGCGCGAGGGCGCCTATTCGGCCCGCTACGCACGCTGGCGGGAAACGAGCCGCTACGCCGGCATCTTCCGGCGCGCGGGCGTCGCCGCCGTCGACGCCGAGGGACTGCGCTTCTTCGGCCTGGACCGGGACGCGGGCGTGTACGCCGAGTCGGAATGGCCCCCGGAGTGGTCCGCGTTCCGCGATGCGTTGCTGGAGCGCCTGCGCGAGCCTTACGGGCGTGGTTTTCCGCAGCTTGGCGCGGTGGATCCCGCGCTGATCTGGTTGATGCGCTTCGGGCGGCCGCCCGCGCAGCCGCGGCAGCCGCCGGGACCGCCCGGTGCGGCGCGCGAGCGGCCCGCTTTCGAGTGGCTCATTCTGGAAGTCGACACCCCTTACGTGACGGCGTCGCTGCTGCCGGATCTCTTGCGCCGCCACCTGGGCGGGAGCGGCATGCGGGATTACCAGGTCGAGTTGACCGTGGCGGACGATTCCGGCGGCGAGCTCCTCTACCGCTCCGATGAGAACTCGCCGCGCATCGGCCGCGCAGCGGACGCCTCCGTGCGGCTGTTCGAAGTGCGCTATGACCAGATTCTCCGCCGCACCGGGTTCCCGCTGCCGCGCGACGGAAGGTCCGCCCGCGCCGACGAACCGCCGGGCCCGCCGCCGGACGTCCCCGACCGCGGGCGCTGGCAGTTGCTGGTGCGCCACCGCGCCGGCTCGCTCGACGCGGTGGTGGAGCGGGCGCGGCTGCTCAATCTGGGCGTCACCACCGGGGTGCTGCTGCTGATGCTGGCCGCCATCGGGGCGCTGGTGCGGTTCACCCGGCGATCCCGCCGTCTGGCGGCGCTGCAAATGGATTTCGTCGCGGGCGTCTCGCACGAATTGAGGACGCCTCTGAGCGTGATCCGCACCGCCGCTCACAACCTGGGAGGGGGCGTGGTGAAGGACCAGAGCCAGGTCCAGCGATACGGCGCGCTGATCCGGGAGGAGGCCGAGCGGCTGACCCATATCGTCGAACAGGTGCTGGATTTCGCCGGCGCCAAGGCGGGCCGCGCGGTCCGCGCGCGCGAGCCGCTGGCCGTCGAGGCGCTGGTCGAAGAAGCCGTGGCGGCCACCGGCTCCGCGATCTCCGCTTCCCACTGCACCCTGGAGAAGCATTTCGATGCGGGTTTGCCCCCCGTGCTGGCCGATCCCATGGCGCTCAAGCACGCCATTCAGAACCTGTTGAACAACGCCGCCAAGCACGGCAGCGACGGAGGCTGGATCGGGCTCTCCGCGGTTCAGGTGGAGGACCGCGGGCGGCAGGCGGTCGAGATCCGGGTGAAGGACCGCGGCGCGGGAATCGCCCCCGAGGACGCGCCTTTCATCTTCGATCCCTTCTATCGCGGCCACAGAGCGATCGACGACCAGATCCACGGCACGGGGCTCGGACTGACGCTGGTCAAGCGGATCGTCGAGGCGCACGGCGGCACCATCGAGGTGCGCAGCCGGGCGGGAGAAGGAACCGAGTTCATCGTCCGCATCCCTGCCGTGCCGGAGGAACAGAGGGATGAGTTCGCGTATTCTGCTGGTTGAGGACGAGCCCGGCCTGGTGCTCACCCTGACCGATTTGCTGGGCGCGGAAGGCTACCAGGTGGATTCGGCCACCGACGGCGTGTCCGGCCTGGCGAAGGCGCTGTCGGGCCAATTTGATCTCGTCGTCCTCGACGTCATGCTGCCGGGCAAGAACGGCTTCGACCTCTGCCGCGAACTCCGCCAGCACGGGCGCGATGTCGCCGTGCTCATGCTCACGGCGAAAACCCAGGTGGCCGACCGCGTGGTAGGGCTGAAGCTCGGAGCCGACGATTACCTCGCCAAGCCCTTCGATCCCTCCGAACTGCTGGCGCGGGTGGAAGCGCTGCTGCGGCGCGTGCGCCGCGAGAAACTCACCCCGGTGCGCCGCTTCCAGTTCGACGCCATCCAGGTGGACTTCGACAAACCCGAGGTCCGCAAGAACGGCGCTACGGTCAACTTGACCGGCAAGGAACTGCACCTGTTGCGCTACCTTATCGATCACCGCGGCAAGGTGCTCTCGCGCGAGGAGCTGCTCAAGAACGTGTGGGGCTACCAGCCGGACATCTCCACGCGGACCGTCGACGTGCACATCGCCTGGTTGCGGCAGAAACTTGAGGACCGCCCGCAGTTCCCCAGACACATCCTCACCGTGCGCGGCTCCGGCTACCGCTTTTCGTAAGAGTTTGTAAATTTGTAAAGAAGGTAAAGCCTTCGGCCCGCCTCGTACCCGTTTCCGGATCTTCGCTCGTCTGGCTCGATGGATAGGAGTTCCATGGGCGCGGCTTCGCTACTGCTCGATCTGAGCGACGTCGAATTGATGATGGGCGTCAAGAACGGCGCGGACGAGTTGATGGAGCCGCTGCTCGACCGCCATCGCGACTCCGTGGTGCATTTCCTGTTCCGGATGGTTCACGACCC
>CAKZVG010000198.1 GCA_937921835.1 uncultured Bryobacteraceae bacterium
GGCGGCGATCTTCTCGGTGATGTGCCGCGTCGCGTCCAGCAGCCCGCCGGGCGTGTTGAGGCGGATGAGCAGGGCGGAAGCGTTGCGCTGCCCGGCCGTCTCGAGCGCGTTGCCCACGATCTCGACCGTCACCGGGTGGACCACGCCGTCGATGGTGATGGCAATGACGCTCCCGGCGCTCAGAGGCAGGACCGAAACCAGCGCGGCGAAGAGGAGAATGAGTCGCACGGGCCTCCCTAGAGCCACTATAGCATCCGGCCGGGCCGCCGCATCCGGCGTTCCGGCGCCGCAGGAATCACGCCCGCGGCCGCCGGAGCGCAGCCGCAACCCGGTTACTGGATGAAGCCGAGTTCCCTAAGCGTTCTTTCCATTCGGCCGCCCTCGAAGTGGGTGATGGCCGCCTTCTGACGCCCGGACTCGAGCGCCACGGCGTAGGGAGACGAGACGAAGGAGAAGGTTTTGCGCAGCGTCTCAAGGTCGTTTGAGACCAGCGCCCGGAGGCCCGTGGATTCCAGAAACTGCCCGGTGAACTGAGGCTGCGCGGTCGGAATGACGACCACGCGCGTGTCGCCCCAGCGGTACTTGGACATCTCACGCGCCGCCAGGTCGCAATGCAGGCACTCCGGGTCGAAGAAGTAAAGGAACACCCGGCCGGAGTGCAGCGGGAAGGGCTGGCCGTCCACTTGAATCGAAAGCGGCGCTTCGATGCCCTGGGCGCGGTAAGTGTGGATGCCCAGCGAGGCGCCGGCGAAGACCGACACCGCCGCCAGCACCAGCAGCGCCTGCTTGACTCCCCGGCCCGGCCGCGCCCACCATCCGGCGGCCAATGCCATCGCCAGCATGAGGCCGTCGGTGATGAAGAACATCGGCCCCACGGCGCGCTCCACCCAGGGGAAGCAACTGCAATCGGCGCCCCGGAGCCGGTTGTAGAAAACGGCGAAATAGGCCATGAAGGCCACCAGCATCAACGCCGACAGCCAGGCGCCCCAACGGCGGAAGCGCGGCGCCAGCAGCAGCACGCCGGCGAAGGTCTCGCCGATGCCGAATCCGAGCGCGGCGGGAAGGCTCAGGGCGTGCGGGACCAGAGCCTGCGTCATCAGGGTGGCGGCGCGGATCGGGTCGGTGATTTTCCAGACTCCGGAAATGATGAACAGGAGCGCCAGCAGGACGGCGCAAATGAGGGAGGCGGTGGACTTCCAAGCAGGCATCTCAAGCGGAAGGGAGTCCTCCCGGAGGTGTGCCATACTGTTTGGCATATGATCCTCATTTTAACCCTGTTAGCGGTTGGATTCGCAGGGGGCGGCGCGGCTCAGGCGCGGCAGGGAGAGAGCATGAAAGCGGACCTGGTTATCGAAAACGCCCGCATCTACACGCTGAATCCGGCGGCGCCGCGGGCCGCGAGCCTGGCCGTGGCCGGGGGCCGCATCCTGGCGGTGGGCGAAACCGTAGCCAGGCACATCGGACCGGGCACCCGGCGCGTCGACGCCCGCGGCGCGGCCATCGTGCCCGGATTCATCGATTCGCATGCGCACATGGAGGGCCTTGGGGATCTGCTTGAAACCTTCGACCTGCGCCATGTGAAGACCGTGGCCGAGGTGGCCGCCATCGTTCGCCAGGCGACCGCGGCGCGCCCGGCGGGCGAATGGATCCGCGGCCGCAACTGGGACCAGACCAATTGGGGCGGCCAGTTCCCGAAAGCCGCCGACCTGGAGGCCGCGGCGCCCGGCCATCCCGTCTACCTGACGCGCGTCGACGGGCACGCCGCCTGGGTCAACCGCAAGGCGCTGGAACTGGCCGGCATCACCCGTGAGACCGCCGACCCACCGGGCGGCAAAATCCACAGAGACGCCGCCGGCGTCCCCACCGGCATCCTCATCGACACCGCGCAGGGACTGGTGGGACGCAAGATCCCGGCGGCCACGGACGAGCAGGTGCGCGAACGGCTGGCGCGCGCCGCCCGTGAGTGCGCGCGTCTGGGACTGACCACCGTGCACGACGCGGGCGTGGACCGCCGGGATCTGGCAGGCTACCGCGCGCTGATCGCGGCCAACCGCCTGCCGGTGCGCATTTACGCGATGATCGGCGGCGCGGGCGAACTCTGGCGGGAGTATCTCGAACGCGGCCCGGAGATCGGCGAACGGCTCACGGTGCGCAGCCTCAAGCTGATGGCCGACGGCGCCATGGGATCGCGCGGCGCGGCCTTCTGGCAGCCCTATTCCGACGATCCCGGCAACACGGGACTGCTGATGCTCACCCGCGAGCGGATCGAGGAAGCGGCCCGGCAGGCGGCCGCCAAGGGCTTCCAGGTGAACACCCACGCCATCGGCGACCGCGCCAACCGCGTCGTGCTCGAGGCCTACGGCGCGGTGCTCGGCGGCGCCAACGGGAAGCGCTTCCGCATCGAGCACGCGCAGGCGGTGGCGCTGCCCGATTTCGAGTTGTTCGCGCGCTACTCAGTGATTCCATCGATGCAGTCCACGCATGCCACCAGCGACATGCGCTGGGCCGAACAGCGGCTCGGGCCGGACCGCCTGCTGGGGGCTTACGCGCCCAAGCGGTTCCTGAAGCTTGGGCTGCGGGTCGCCAACGGCTCCGACTTTCCGGTCGAGGACCCGAACCCGCTGTGGGGCTTCTACGCCGCCGTCACGCGCCAGGATCACCAGGGCAGGCCCGAAGGGGGCTGGTTCCCGGAGCAGCGCATGAGTCGCCAGGAGGCGCTTGAAAGCTGGACCATTCACGGCGCCTGGGCCGCCTTCGAGGAAGACGTGAAGGGCTCGCTCGAGCCGGGCAAGTTCGCCGACTTCGTCCTGCTCTCGGAGGACATTATGACCGTGGAGCCGGCGCGCATCCTGAAGGCGCGCGTCACCATGACCGTGCTGGGCGGCGAGACCGTCTACTCCGAACGGTGACGGGTGCGCGCCAACGTCTTGCTGTTGCTCCTGTGGGCGGCATCCGGGACGGGTTCGGCGGCGCCGCCGCGAGTGGTGCTGATCGATGAGGAGTTCTGGATCCCGGCCTCGGACGCGCGTTTTTTCCCCGTGCTGCTGCGCCAGGAACTGGCCGGGATCGAGTGCGCCTTCGAGGTGTTGCAAGGGGGCTCGGGCGTGCGCGTGGCGCTGCTCTCGCGCGCGGCCTGGGAACGCTTCC
>CAKZVG010000199.1 GCA_937921835.1 uncultured Bryobacteraceae bacterium
GGATTTCTTCCTGATGTTCGGCCGCGTGAACCAGACCGCGCCGGAACTGGTGAAGATCGAGAACTTCCAAGGCGTCTATCTGAGCCCGCAGCAGGCCAAGGCTCTGCTCAACGTGCTCCAGCAGAACATTTCGCAGTACGAGGCGGCGTTCGGCGAGTTGAAACTGGAACAACACCCCTCGCCCGGCGGCATCGTTCAGTAACCGTGCGGCCGGCGAGCGCGCTGCTGTTTCCCCTGGCGGCGATGGCGGTGTTTGTTCCGCACGCTCCGCTGTTCCACCTGCCGTATTTTTGGGATGAAATCGGCTACTACATCCCGGCCGCGCTGGACTTCTTCGAGCGCGGTCTGCTGGTGCCCCGGTCGACGCCGCCGAATGTCCATCCGCCGGGGTTGACGCTGTGGCTGGCGCTGGTCTGGAGGACGGCCGGCTGCTCCATCGCCGCGACGCGTTGCGGGATGCTGCTGCTGGCGAGCGGGGCGGTGGTGGTGGTGTATCTGCTGGCGCGCGAACTAACTCGCTCGGCCAGCCGGGCCGCCGCGCCGCTGGCCGTGCTGTTCCTGCTGCTGTCGCCGCTCTTCTTCACCCAGGCCATGCTGGCGCAGATCGACCTGCCGGCGCTGCTGCTGTTCTCGCTGGCGCTGCTGCTGTTTCTCAAGGAGCGCATCCGGGCCGCCGCCCTCGCTTGCGGCGCGCTGGTGCTGGTGCGTGAGACCGGCGTGGTGGCCCCCCTGGTCTTCGCGCTGTGGCTGGCGGCCGAGCGGCGGCGCCGTGAAGCGCTTCTGTTTCTGGTTCCGGCGGCACTGCTGGGCGCCTGGCTGGCCGGGCTGCACCTGGCGACCCGCGAGTGGTTCGGCGACGACGAATTCACGCGCTTCAACGTGCTCTTCCCGCTGCACCCGGTGCGTCTGCCGGCGGCGCTGGCGCGGCGCATCTCCTTCCTGTTGATCGAAAACTTTCACTGGGTGGGAACGGCGGCCATCGGCTGGGCGGTGGCGCGGACTCGTCTTTTCGACACGCGGGCGTGGCGCGTTACGCTGGTCACCGCCGCGGCCATGGCGCTGGCCGTAACCGTTTTCGGCGGCGCGGCGCTGGAGCGCTACCTGCTGCCCGTGCTGCCGGTCTTCTACATCGCGGCGGCCGCGGCGCTGGCCACCCGAGGGCGCGTGTGGGCGGCCGCGGGAGCGCCGCTGCTGGCGGCCGGTCTGCTGGTCTCCCATTTCGCCGGACCGCCCTTGCTCCCCGCGCCATTCGAGAACAATTTGGCGATGGTGGACCTTGTCCGGCTCCACCAGTCGGCGGCCGCATACCTCGACCGGCAGCACCGGGGCGGTGCGATCGTCACCGCTTGGCCGCTTTCCGACGCCCTCCGCCGCCCCGAGTTCGGCTACGTCACGCGCCGCCTGCCGGTGAAAGGCCTGCCGGACTTCAGCCCGTCCTCCTTGGCGCGCGTCGAGGCCGCCGGCGCGGAGTGGTTCGTGCTCTATTCCCGGGATCGGGAACCGCCGCTCAGCCTGTCGCGGCTCCGCTGGGCCCGTGCGCTGCGCCGCGCCTACTGGAACTGGGAACCGCCGGTTTCAGGAAGCGATCTGGAAACCCGCCTGAACCTGCGCCGGGTGGCGCGCTGGGAGCGCGGCGGCCTGTGGGCCGAAGTCTACCGGCCGTTGTCTGGCCGCGTGACGATCCTGAAACCGGATTCCGAGTCCGTCACGAGATGATTCCGGAAGCGGGCGGAACCCCCGTACGGGGGAATTCCCCGCCCGCCCGGCATGGTGTCAGGTGTGTTAAGATCCTGCTTTGGCGCAGTGTCAAGGCGGGAGTACGCCTGTGACGTTCCGCCACCATTCCGGCACGGCGGCCCGCAGAGTGCGCCGTCCCCAGAGGAGTGCATCCCTTGAGAGTGTACGAAGGTTCTGACATCCGCAACGTGGGGCTGGTCGGCCACGGCAACAGCGGCAAGACGACCCTGGCGGCGGGTATGCTGTTCGCCGCCGGCGTGACCAACCGCCTGACCCGGGTGGACGAAGGGAACACGGTCACCGATTTCGACGAGGAAGAGATCCAGCGCAAGATCACGATATCGACCGCCATCGCCTGCCTGGAATGGAACAAGAAGAAGCTGAACCTGCTCGACACGCCGGGATTCAACATCTTCATCAACGACACCAAGGCCGCGCTGGTGGCCGCCGACGCCGCACTGGTGGTGGTGGACGGCGTGGCGGGCGTCGAAGTGCAGACCGAGAAAGTCTGGGCGTTCGCGGAGGAGTTTCACCTGCCCCGGGCCCTGGTGATCAACAAGCTCGACCGCGAGCGCGCCAGCTTCGAACGCGCCCTCGAGAGCATCCACTCCGTGTTCGGGCGTTCCGCCGTTCCCATCCAGCTTCCGGTTGGATCCGAGCGCGACTTCTCCGGTGTGGTGGACCTCGTCCGCATGAAGGCCTACAGCTACGCGGCCGGCGGCGACGGTAAGGGAACCGAAGGCGCGATTCCGGGAGCGCTGGCTGAAGAGGCGCGGAAAGCCCACGAAGCGCTGGTCGAGATGGTGGCCGAAGGAAACGACCAGTTGATGGAAGAGTTCTTCGACAAAGGCACGCTCTCACCCGAAAACATCGTCGAAGGATTGCGGCAGGCGGTGCGGGAACGGCGGCTGTACCCGGTACTGTGCGCATCCGCGCTGAACAACGCCGGCACGGACCTGATCCTGGATTTTCTGGCCGAGTACTTTCCGGCGCCGGTGGCGCGGGGGCCGAACAAGGGCGTCTCGAACGGGCAGGAAGTGGAGCGGCCGGTCAGTTCCAGCGAGCCGGTATCGGTCTACGTCTTCAAGACCGTCGCCGATCCGTTCGCCGGCCGGCTGTCCTATTTCAAGGTCTACTCGGGCGTGCTCAAGAACGACGCCAACCTGGTCAACGGCCGCAACAGTTCGACCGAACGGTTGTCGCACATCGGCAGCCTCCAGGGCAAGACCATCCTACCGGTCACCGAACTGCATGCCGGCGACATCGGCGCGGTGGCCAAGCTCAAGGATACTCTCACCGGCGACACGCTCTACGACAAGGCGGCGCCCATCGAGTATCCGGCGGTGAAGCTGCCCGAGCCCTCGATCGCCTACGCCATCGAAGCCAAGTCGCGCCAGGACGAGGACCGCATGGGCAACGCGGTGCAGCGAATTCTCGAAGAAGACAAGTCGCTGCGCTTCTATCGCGACCCGCAGACCAAGGAATTCCTGCTGGCGGGGTCCGGGCAACAGCATGTCGAGGTGGTCGTCAGCCGGCTGAAGAAGCGCTACGGCGTGGACGTGACGCTGAAGTCGCCGAAGATCCCCTACCGGGAGACGATTCGCGGCCGCGCCGACGTTCAGGGGCGGCACAAGAAGCAGACCGGCGGGCACGGCCAGTTCGGCGATTGCCGGATCCGGATGGAGCCGCTCGAGCGGGGGCGGAACTTCGAGTTCGTCAATGAGATCTTTGGCGGCGCGATCCCCAAGCAGTACATCCCGGCGGTGGAAAAGGGCATCCTGGAGGCGGCCGAAAAGGGCTACCTGGCCGGCTACCCGATGGTGGACTTCAAGGTGACGCTCTACGACGGTTCCTACCACGACGTCGATTCCAACGAACTCTCCTTCAAGCTGGCCGGGCGCAAGGCTTTCAAGGCGGCGATGGAGACCGCCAAACCGGCGCTGCTTGAACCCATCATGAACGTCGAAATCCAAGCGCCGGTGGAGTTCGCCGGCGACCTGATGGGCGACCTCAACGGACGCCGCGGCCGGATTTCCGGCATGGAGACCAAGGGCAGCACCCAGATCCTGCGCGCCCAGGTTCCCATGGCGGAGATGCTGAACTACCAGAACGACCTGATCTCGATGACCCAAGGGCGGGCCTCGTTCAGCATGGAGTTCGACCACTACGATTTCGTTCCTCCGGCGCAGGCCGAAAAGGTCATCGCGGCCGCCAAGGCGGCTCGCGAGGGCGTCGAGGAAGAGGAAGAGTAGCCGCCCGGCTTACTTGCGGCTAAGTCATTCCCTCCTTGCGGAATGGGTTTGCGCTATGTGCGTCCGCAAGAGATCGGCCAGGCGCGACGCAACGCCGTGATTCCGCTCGAGCAGGTTCTTCTCCTCCGCCGGGTCGTCGCGCAGGTGATAGAGTTGCGGCCCCATTTCCTCTTTGCGCCACTCGGGAATGTTTTTCGCCGCCGGATCCGGTTTGCCTTCGATGTATTTCCACTCGCCCTGGCGGATGGCGAAAACGCCGTCGACGCTGTGCACGATCAGCGACTCGCGAAGAGGTCTGCCGGGCTTGCGGCCGAGGAAGAGCGGCAGCACATCATAGCTGTCCTCGCCGGCGCGGGTGACCGGCGGCAAGGGAGTTCCGGCAGCCGTGGCCAGGGTTGCGAAGAGATCCACCAGGCTGACCGTCTCGCCGCAGGTCGTGCCCGCCGGCGATCTTCCCGGCCAGCGAACCAGGAGCGGGACCTGGAAACCTCCCTGGTAGATGCTGTGCTTGCGGCCCCGCCAGGCGCCGTTGACGCGCAGTCCCGCCCGGTATGCCACGGCTTCCGGCCGCCCGCCCTCGCTCAGCAGGACGCCCCCGTTGTCGCTGCTGAAGACCACCAGCGTGTCCTTGGC
>CAKZVG010000200.1 GCA_937921835.1 uncultured Bryobacteraceae bacterium
CTTCGAGCAGATGGGTAGCAAAGCTATGCCTAATTACATGCGGCGTGGCCGCGCGAAACACGCCCGCCTTCCTGGCGTGCACCGACAACAGCTTCCAGAAACCTTGCCGCGTGAACTTCGATCCCCTCCCGGTGACGAACAGATAGGGACTTGCCCGCCCTTTGAGCAGCGCCCCTCGCGCCCCCGCCAGGTAATCGGAAACCGCCCGCAACGCCACCGATCCCACCGGAACCACCCGCTGCTTGTTCCCTTTGCCGGTCACCCGCACCACCCCGAGTTCGGCGTTCAGATCCGTCAGGCGGACCTGGCAAAGCTCCGATACCCGCAATCCCGTGGCGTAGAGGAACTCCAGCATGGCGCGGTCCCGGACCCCGGCCGGCCTGGACCCGTCCGCGGCCCGGATGATTCTCTCGATGTCCTCCAGGCTCAGATACTTGGGCAGGGCCGTCCACTGCCTGGGCAGCGTCAGCACCAGCGCCGGGTCGTGCTCCAGTTGCCCCTCCCGCAAAAGATACGCGTAGAGGTTCCGAAGCGTCGTCATGTGGCGCGCGATCGAACGGCTGGACAAGCCGCGCGCATATAAGCTGTCCACATAGCGCCGCAGATCATCCGCCTCCGGCAGACTTGCGCCTTCCCCCGCAAATTCAATAAACTTCGCGAGATCCGCCTCGTATGCCGCCAGCGAATTCGGCGCCAGACCCTTCTCGTTCCGGCAGAAGTCGAGAAACGACTCGGCCGCCGGCTTAAGCGCTGGCGCGTTCGGCATCGTGCCAATCATACAATACTCCTCAAAATGTTCGCACCCAAATTTATGCAGTTGGCCCCGGCGAGGCTGAAAACAGACCACTTATGCCTTCCATGAGGCGAACGTAAGGAGAATGCAGGGCGGCGGTTCCGCTTCCGGGCCGGTTCTGTTACCATGTTGGGCGTTATGAAACCGCTCGGCTGTCTGCTCGTGTCGGCTTGCCTGCTCGGCGCCCAGCTTCCGCCCCAGGAAGCCTCCGAGGGCTGGATCCAGCTTTTCGACGGCGAAACCTCCTTCGGCTGGACTGCCGAGGGCTCCGCCGTCTGGCAGGCGAACCAGGGCGCGCTGCGGGTGGATGACGGCCAGGTCGGCTGGCTGCGCACCAACAGCCCGTTCGCCGACTTCATCCTGAAACTCGAGTTCCGCACCAAGGCTGGCGGCAACAGCGGCATCTTCATCCGCTCGGCCGCCGCCGGTGAGCCGCACCAGACCGGCTACGAAGTGCAAATCTGGGACAACAGCCCCGGATTTCCGACCGGCAGCCTGGTGAATCACGTCCGCGCGCGCCGGGCACGGCTCAAACCGGACCACTGGCACGCCTACGAGATCCAGGCGCTCGGGGACCGCATCACCGTCAAGTTGGACGGGCGCGAAATCCTCAACACCCGCGACCCCAAGAGCCGCGCCGGACACATCGGGCTGCAAGCCAACAAAGACCGCATCGAGTTCCGCAACATCAAGTTGAAGCCGCTGGCCATGAAACCGCTCTTCAACGGCAGCGATCTCTCCGGCTGGAAGATCGTCCAGCCGCCCAAGCCCCCCAAAGCGCCGGCCGTGTGGACGGTGAAGGACGGCATGATCAACGTCATCCAGGGTGGGGGCCAGTTGGAGACCGAGAGCACTTTCGCCGACTTCATCCTCCAGATGGACATCCGCACCAACCCCCGCGACGCCAATCACCACCCCAACTCCGGGGTTTTCTTCCGTGGCGACCCGGGTGCGTACTGGAGCGGCTACGAATCCCAGATCCGTAACGAATACAAGGACGGCGACCGTACTCAGCCCGTCGATTGGGGCACCGGCGCTATTTACCGCCGCGTGGCGGCGCGCCGCGTCATCCCCAACGACGGCGAGTTCTTCACCAAGACCATCGTAGCCTCCGGCCGCCGCCTGGCGGTTTGGGTCAACGGCTACCCGGTCACCGACTGGGAGGATCCCCGGCCCGAAGGCAACAACGCGCGGGAAAACGCCCGCCTCACCGCCGGAACCATCAGCCTCCAGGCCCACGACCCCACCACCAACCTCGACTTCAGGAACATCCGCATCGCCGAGTTGCCGCGCCACTAAGAGGCGCACGGGAGCTCCAATGCAGTCCAGACGCCGATTCCTGTTATCCGCGGCCGCCGCCGGCGCCGCGCTGGGAGCCGCCAAGATGACGCCACGCGAACGCATCGACCGCATCCTGAAGGGCCAGGACACGGACCGGCCCGCCTTTTCCTACTGGTATCACTTCCAGGACGAAAACGAGCCGCCCGAGACCCATGCCCGGAATACGCTCGATTTTCACCGCCGCCTGCGCACCGACCTGGTCAAGGTGATGAGCGATTACCCCTACCCGAAGCCGCCCTCGGGCCCAGGCTCGCTCCGGGAGGAAGCCGACCCCTTCCCGCGCCAGGTCCGCGCGCTCGAACTCATCCGCGACGGCCTGGGTGGCCGCGCGCATTTCGTCGAGACCGTTTTCAACCCCTGGAATCAGGCGGGCAAGGTCTTCGGCAAGGCCGAACTCCAGCGCTGGAAGGCCGAGGACCCCGCCGGGCTGCTGCGTGCGCTCGACATCATCGCGCGCTCGGAAGCCAACCACGCCCGCCGCGCCATCGCCGCCGGCGCCTCCGGCGTCTTCCTGGCCATCGACAACGCCCAGCCGGACACCCTCTCGCGCGAGGAGTACCGCAGGTTCAGCGAACCCTTCGACCGCATGGTGGTGGACGCCGTGCGCCAGGCGCCGCTCAACATCCTGCACCTGCACGGCCCCGGAGTCTACCTCGACCTGTTCTGGCAGGGCTGGCCGATGGCCGCCATCAACTATTCGGACTACGAAACCGGCGTGCCCATCGCCGAAGCACGGCGCCGCTTCGGCGGCTTGCTGCTGGGCGGCATCAACCACCTGACATTCCGGACCAGCACCGTGGAACAGTTGAAGCAGCAATGGATGAAGGCCCGCGAAGCCGCCGCGCCGCGGCATATCGTCACCCCCGGCTGCTCGGTCCCTGATGAATCCACCGGCGAAGAGATGTTGCGCCTGACCGAAGCCGTCGGGGCCTAGCGCGGCTGGGAGGCCTCCCATGACCCGTTTCCGATACCCCTGCACGGCGGCGCTCGCCACGGGCGGGCGTACACGCGCGGTCCGCGCCACTAAGGCGTCCGCCACTGCGCCCGGCCGGGAGCGCTACAATGGCACTTCCTGAGGGAGGCCCCCAATGACTACTTCGAAAGCTGGCATGATCATCTGCCTGTCGCTGCTGCCGCTGGCGCACGTCGCGGGCGCGCAGGAGAAGCGCTTCGACGCCTATCCCGGGCACGTCGTCGAGTACCTTCAGCGAATCTACGACCCGGGCAGACAGCCGTTCGCGTTCCGTCCCGGCTACCCCGGCGGCTTCCGCCAATGGCAGCGGGACGCGCGGGCGGAGTTCCTCCGCAAACTGGCGCTCGGCAAGATCGCCGAAGGCGCCCGCGGGCACGTCCCGCGGGTGACGCTCGAGGCGCCCGAGGATCTGGGCGGCTATACCCGGCAGCGCGGCGTGATCGAAACCGAACCCGGCGTCCGGCTCCCCTTTTGGCTGCTGAAGCCCAAAGGCGCCGGTCCCTGGCCGCTGGCGGTGCTCCCGCACGGACACAGTTCCACCGGCCATGACACCACCGCCGGCGTCTTCGCCAACGAAGCGGCGCGGAAACGGGCGCTGGCCGAAGACCGCGACACAGGCGTCCAGGCGGTGCAGGCGGGTTTCCTGGCCATTGCCCCGGCCGTGCGCGGCCTTTCCGCCGATGGCGTTCCGGACCTCAACGGGCGCCACGGCAAGCAGGACTGCCGCAGCCACCTGATGCACTGCCTGGCGGCCGGCCGCACCGCCATGGGCGAGCGGGTCTGGGATTTGCAGCGCATCCTCGACTGGGCCTCGAAGCTGCCCGAAGCCGACAGCCGCCACATCCTGATGATGGGGAATTCCGGCGGCGGCGTGGCGACCATCTTCGCCGCCGCGGCCGACGAGCGAATCACCATCGCCGTGCCCAGTTGCTCGTTCGCGCCCACCGTGGGCCGCTCCGGCTACATCTTCCATTGCGACTGCAACATGGTCCCCGGGCTGGTGGAACTCGGCGGCATGCCGGCGCTGGCCGGACTGATCGCGCCCCGCCATCTGCTCGCCGTCAACGGCCGCGCCGACAAGCTGTTCCCGGTCGAGGAGGTGGAATCGGCCGCCGCCCGCGCGCGCGAGCTCTATCGCGCGGCCGGCGCGGCGGAGCGTTTCGAACACCGCTGGGGGGACGCCGGCCACCGCTTCTACAAGGACCTGATGTGGCCCTTCATCGAGCGCGCGCGGCGGGCGGAATAGCGGCCCGGAGACCGCGCGCCGCCTTCCGCGACAGAGGGGCCGCGGCGGCCGCGAACGACAGCAGCGTAATCGGCGGCATCCCGCCGTGCCACGTCCCGGGCGCCAGCCAGCCCTGCCAGCCCATGGCGGCCACGTGCGCGGCGGTCAACACCAGCCCCCAATAGCCCAGTCCGAACAGCCGC
>CAKZVG010000201.1 GCA_937921835.1 uncultured Bryobacteraceae bacterium
CGGCCACCCGTGAGATCCGCAAGGATGAGCATTTCAAGGAGCTTCCGATCATTGCCATGACCGCGCATGCCATGAACGGCGACCGGGAACGCTGCCTGGAGGCCGGCATGAATGCTTACATCTCTAAGCCGGTCAACGCGGCCCACCTGGCGGCGACGGTCGAGGCCTTTCTCAAGCGCGAGGACCGGGCCGGCGCGCCGCAGTGGCCGGCAACCCGCCGCGCCGCCGACACCACCGGCGCTCTGGCGGACGCACTGCTCAGCCTGTTCCTTCAACTCGCGCCCGAGCGGATCGAGAAGATCCGCGCCGCAGCGTTAGAGGGCGACATGGCCGCGGTCGAGCGCGAAGCCTCGGCCGTGCGCGCCGCGGCGGAGCGGATCGGAATCCCCGGCGCGGCGGTCTGCGCGGGCGATCTGGCGGCCGCCGCGCGGCGCAACGACCCGGACGGGATCTCCAGCCATCTCGAAGTGCTCGAAGCCAGAATCGCGCGCATCCCGCATCCGGCGGCCTGCGAAACGGCCGTGTCCCGGAATCCGGCGTAGCTTATAATGCTGACTTCGGGCGCTCGCCGGCGCATTTGATTCGTAACGGGAGCCGCAAACCGGAGGAAGATATGAGTTCCATCGCGCTGGGGCCGAAGCATGCCCTGGGCCTGGCTGTGATTTGGCTGGCAGCCTGTGGAGGGATCGATAATTCCGTGACCCGGATCATCTCGAAAGCCGTCACGCTGGGGCCGGAATGGACGGCGTTCCCACTGGAGCCGCCGCTCGAAGTGCAGCGGGTCGGACAGAAGATCCGGATCCGGTTGGAAGACGTCGGCGGCTGGGTCCGGCCTCACGGCGCGTTGCTGCTGCGGGACGGATCCCAGGTGGAAGTCGAGGTCGAACTTACAGACCAGAACGGCGGCATTCACCGCCTGGTGCCCACCACGCTGGGGGCGTCCATCGGCTTCGGCCCCGAGCAGGCCGAGGAAGGGGCGGGCTACTTCAAACACCGCAAGTTCACTCAACTGCGCGTGCGGAGTTCGCGGCCGGTCACGGCGCAGTCCATTGACTGGTACTGCTGGACCGGGAAGTGAGGTCTACAACGGAGGAACACAGAGGATGGGGATGGTCACTCAGGCGGCTCTACAGGCCGCCGACGTCATTGTGTCGACAGGCACGGGCGCTGTATCCGGCGTGATCCGGGCCGGAACCCTGTCGCGATACAGCCACGCCGCGCTCTACATCGGCAACGGCGAAGTCATCGAGGCCATCGGCGAAGGCGTGGTCCGGCAGTCGCTGGCGGATGCGCTGCGGGACGACGTGCTGGCGGTGGCCTACCGCCGCGTGGGGCTCAGTTCTTCCCAGGCATCCCAGGTGGTGCGGTTCGCCGCGCGGCAGGTCGGCAAGAGTTACGACTATGGGGGAGTGGTCGGCTCGTCGGCGCGTACGGCTGGGGGCACAGTGGGGCGAGTGATATTCATTCCACTGGGGGTGATTCAAGGCGCCGCCGCTGTCGCCAACATGCTCTCGCCGGATTCTTCCTTCTTCTGCTCGGAACTCGTCCTGCGAGCTTTCGAGGATGCGGGCGCGCCCATTACCTTCATTTCCGCGACGATGAGCACCCCCAGCGACATCCCGGGTTCGCACCGGATGAGTTACGTCGGACACCTCAAGAGCCAGTAGCGGCTTCGGCTTGGATCCTTCGCCACGCCGTTTCGATGTCGGCGCGCCCGGTGGCCACGTTTCCGACCGCCAGCCGCAGTACGAAACGGCCGTTGAGCACGGTGTGCGAGAGGAACACCTCGCCGCTGGCGTTGACGGCATCGAGCAGCCGGCGGTTCGGCTCGTCCGGTCCTTTCATCCGGAAGCAGACCACCGACAGCGGCACGGGCGCCGCCAGTTCGAACCGTTCGTCGGCCTCCACCCAGGCGGCGAACTGGCGCGCCAGTTCGATGTGCGAGCGCAGGATCGCCGCCATCCGCTCGCGCCCGAAGTAGCGCATGACGAACCACAGCTTCAGGGCGCGGAAGCGGCGGCCAAGCTGCACGCCGTAGTCCATCAGGTTCACCGCCCGCGGGTCGTCGGCCGTGCGCAGGTATTCCGGCACCAGCGAAAAGGCGCGCCGCAGGATCTCCGGGCGGCGGGTGTAGAAGGCGCTGAGGTCAGTCGGCGTCAGCAGCCATTTGTGGGGGTTGATTACCACCGAGTCGGCCAGGGCGGCGCCGTCGAGCACATGCCGGTACTCGGGAATCACGGCCGCCGATCCGCCGTAGGCGCCGTCCACATGCAGCCACAGGCTGTGTTCGCGGGCGATGGCGGCGATTTCGGGAACCGGATCGACGCTGGTGGTGGAGGTCGTGCCGGCGGTCGCCACCACGCAGAAGGGCTTGCGCCCGGCGCTCAGGTCGCGGCGGATGGCTTCGCCGAGGGCGTCCGGCCGCATGCGGAAGCTTGCGTCCACGGGGATCTTGCGGACGTTCTTCTGCCCCACCCCGAGCGCGATGGCGCCTTTCTCCACCGAGGAGTGCGCCTGCTCGGAAGCATACAGCACCAGGTTGCGCGAGGCGCCTTCGGCGCGCGTCTCCGGGTCCGCCAGTTCGCGCGCCGCCGCGATGGCGTGCAGGGTGCTCACCGAGGCGGTGTCGTAGATGATGCCGAAGAACTCCTCCGGCAGCCCCACCCACTGCCGCAGCCAGCCGAGCGCGACCTGTTCCAGTTCGGTCGCCGCGGGCGAGGACTTCCAGAGCATTCCGTTCACGTTCAGCGCGGCGCACAGCAGTTCGGCCAGAATGCCCGGCGCCGAACCGGTGATCGAGAAATAGGCGAAAAAGCGCGGGTGATTCCAGTGCGTGATGCCGGGCAGGATCAGCCGCCGGAAGTCCTCGAGGATGGCATCGACGGGTTCGCCCTGCTCGGGGGCAGCCTTGGGCAATTGGCCGCTCAGATCGCCCGGCTTGACCTGCGCCAGCACCGGATAGTCGCGCAGGTTGACCAAGTAATCGGCGATCCACTCCACCGCTTCGTGGGCGGCGCGGCGGAACTCCTCGACGGGCATCCCGCCCGCCAGAACGGAAGTGCCGGTTGTTGCTGGGGTCATCGTTTTTGTGCCTCAATCCACTGCGCGCGCCTGGCGCATCTTTCGCGGAGCACGCGCGACGCCTTGGCTGCCAAGCCCATGGTCAGGGTTTCACCTCGACGGCGCCCGACGCCTTCAGGCGGGCGGCCGCCTCGGGAGGGAGTTTCCAGGAATTGTCGAAACGCCCTTCCACCAGCACGTTTTCGAGCGAGCCTTTGAAAAGAATGAAATCGCCGAAGGTGTTCAGCACGGCGTGCGGCGGCAGATACGGCTTGTCGACACGGCCGGCGTATCCGGCGCCGGTCCAGAACGGCAGACCGGAATTGACGACCACGTAGCGGCCATCGGCCGGATACACGAAAACCAGGCCGTAATCGGCGGCGCCGGCGTGGAGTTCAAGCGGCAGCCGCGCCGCCAGACGGCGGATCACCGCGTTCGTTTCCTTGGTGCCGAACAGCACCAGGTGTCCGGCTGACAGGTCGCCCTCCCGGACTTCAGTATCGGCCAGCACCCGCAGCGTCAGGGAAAGGCGCGAGCGGGACGTCGACCATTCCGCGGCGGTGGCGGCATCCTTCCTGCGGCGCTCGAGTTCGGCGGCGGGCGGGTTGTCGGCCGTGCCGTAAACGTAGGCATGGCGAGCGGACGCGGCCGCGCCGATGGGGCCCTCGGCGCCGGCCTGTTTGTGGCCCGGCGGGTGCGCGTGGGCGGCATTGAGCCAGCCCTTGTCGGAGCGCGAAAAGGAAAGCACGGCCGGATTCCTGACGGCCACCGCCGCTCCGTCGATCCGCACCGCCAGCGGCCGCGCGGCGTCGTAGCTTGGATGGCCCGCGGGTGAGAGCGTGAAGCCGTCGAGCGCGGTGGTCAGGATCTCCAGCCGGTTCGGCGCCGTAAAGCGCGCGTCGATCGCCGCCGGAATCCCCGGCGTCAAACCGTCCAGGCGCACCCAGTAAGCCGAGTTATACCGGTGCGAGAGGGCGGTGAAGCGGACGCGTTCCGGAAACACGTTACGGCGGTGCTTTTGAAACCAATCGAAAACCGCGCCATCTTTGTAAGCCAAATCCCAGGAGTTATGCCGCACGCCCGGGTATTCGACATACTCGACCCGGACCCCTTCGGCGGCCAATCGCTTACTCCAATTGCGCGAGGACTCCACCGGAACCGTGGGATCGGCGCTGCCATGGTACAGCCGGACCGGGACGTTGAGCGCGTTCGGCGCCAACTCCCCGGCGCCCGGAGGCGCCGACGGGCACACCGCGGCGATGGCGGCCCACACATCCGGGCGCGTCAGTCCCAGCCAGAGCGCCCCGCCTCCGCCCATCGAGAGTCCGGTGAGGTAAACCCGGTCTTCGTCGACGC
>CAKZVG010000202.1 GCA_937921835.1 uncultured Bryobacteraceae bacterium
CCCGTACATATAAAGAAGGTCGTGGTGGGTCACAATGGGCGATTTTCAGCGATGTTAGAGTCCGGCGGGCCGTTTCTTGTTTGAAAAGGGAAAGGTTAACCGAAAATATGTTCGCATACAGAAAGGAAACTCCGATGAAACGAATGGCGATGCTGGTGGCGGCGATGACGCTGTCCTACGCGATGGCCGAGCAGGTCGAAATATCCCTGCCCGACACGGCAACGGTGAGACTCGACTGGCAGGCAATCCCAGGGCAAACGTACCGAGTGCTGACGACGACGAACCTTGTCGATCAGCCGTGGCAGGAGGCCGTGCCCGGCGGTCTGGTGAGGACCGCCATGCCGTTTGACCAGCCCATCCCCCGCACATTCACCGCGCCCTCGATCCGGGAGCACGCGCCGCCTCTGCCGGGAGTCTATGGCATCTCGAACGCGCGGGAGTGGATCTACATCGGCGGCACCGGCAACATCCAGGCGGCCCTGTTGCTTCACTTGCAGGAATCGAATTCGCCGGTTCTGCAACGGCATCCGGCGGGATTCGTCTTCGAAGTCTGCGGCGAGGCGGCGTGGCCCGCGCGTCAGGACCGCCTGGTCCTCGAGTACGAACCGGCCTGCAACCGGAGCCGGCCGCGGCACGCGTAGCCGCCGAGGCGGCGAAAAGGAGGAGCGGGTGGGAAACCCGGTGAGTCAGTTCATCCTCAAGGGATTCAGCCATTCCATGGGAGCGCGCGTTTTCGCCTTCGAGCGCGTGGCAGCGGACCGGTCGCGGATCGCGGTCTCGGTGACGGCCGACTTGGACCTGACGCGCCGTTACGGTATATCCTTGCAGGAACTGCCACTGCTCTGCCGGGCGGTTCTGGAGCGCTCTGACGAGGAGCCTGGAAGGCGCGCGTTCGTCTACACCGAGGAGCACATGCGCCTGCACGCCGAGGGCGTGGCGGCGCGGGCCGAAGCGGCGCGGCAAAGAAAGCCCCCGCGCAGGCCGGCCGGCGAGCAGGGTGGGTCCGGCTGGCGGGGAACTCTCCGCTAGGGCGCTCTTACTCCGCCGCGGCTCCCACCATCTGAATGAGGGCGTTCTTGATGCCCGTGACTCCCGGCCCCACACGCTGCATGAGCAGCACACCGACGATGCCGGTGCGGCGGTCAACCCAACCGTGAGTCCCAAACGCGCCGCCATGGCCAAACGTCCCCGGAGACATCAGGGTCGCGGTGCCTGCCGGATCCTTCACGACCTCCCAGGTGAGACCGAAGCCGGTCCCCGGGTTGTGGCCTGCCTGCAATTCGCCGGTGTGCAGCGCGGTCATCAGGCTCACCGACGCCGGGGAGAGCAATCGCCTGCCGCCCGCCGAGCCGCCGTTGAGCATCATATTGTAGAAAGCCGCCAGATCGGCGGCCGTGGAGAGCAACCCGAACTCGGGCGCCGGATAGCGGGCGCCAGCGCGGAACCGCATCTGGTCCCCGGCCAGGATCTCCTCCCCGGCGCGTTTCAGCTTGCCGCCGGCCAGGTCGTAAACCAGGGCGATGCGGCCGTGCACCGCTGCGGGTGGGAAGAAGTAGCTGTCCTTCATCCCCAGCGGCTCGAAGATGCGTTCGGCGATGAATCGCTCGAACGGGCGTCCCGAGACGACTTCGAGGATCCGGCCGAGGGTGGCGATCCCGGGGTTGCTGTAGAGCCAGCGCGTACCGGGCTGAAACTCGAGCGGCGTTTGCGAATAAAAGAGCACGGCTTCGGCCAGCGTCCGATCCAGGCGCGTATACAGTTCCTTCAGACCCTCAGCGGGCCGGTTGCCCATGCCCGAGGTGTGCGTCATTAGGTCGCGGATGGTGATGGGGCGCGCGGGACGCACCAGCAGGCTCGCGTTGCCGTCCTTCTTCTCCGCCACCCGCAAGCCGCGGAACTCGGGAAGATGCTGTTCCACCGGATCGTTGAGCGAGAGCCTGCCCTCTTCGGCCAGCATCATGATGCCCGCGCCGGTGAAGGGTTTGCTCATGGACATCACCTGAAAGATGGAATCCTTGCGCATGGGCTTACTGGCTTCGAAGTCCTGAAACCCCACCGCTTCGAAAAGAACGGGCTTGCCCTGGTGGGTCACAAGCAGGACCGCGCCGGCGATCTGGCCTTGATCGGCGAAAGCCTTCATCCGCTCCGGAATGCGGGCGAGTTGGGCGGGGTTGAGGCCGGCGGCGTGAATCGAGCAGGCGGCGAGCAGCAGTGGAAGCAATGTCCGGATCATCTTTTCCACTATATAGCCCGGCGGCGGGGCGCGGCCGCGCGTGCTAGGCTGGAGAGTCGAGGATGTCCCCCGCTTCAGGATTAGCCGGTCTCGAAGCCGAGATCGTCTCTTGCCGCCGCTGCCCCAGGCTGACCGGCTACTGCCGGCGGGTCGCCCTCGAGAAACGCCGCGCCTGGCGCGACCAGGAGTACTGGGGCAAGCCGGTGCCCGGCTTCGGCGACCCGGAGGCGCGCTTGTACATCCTGGGTCTCGCGCCCGCCGCCCACGGCGCCAACCGCACCGGGCGGGTGTTCACCGGGGACCGCTCGGGAGACTTTCTGTACCGCGCACTGCACGCCACGGGTTTCGCCTCCCAACCCACCAGCGTGGACCGGCGGGACGGCCTCCTCTTGCGCGATGCCTGGATCGGCGCGGCGGTGCGCTGCGCGCCGCCCGGTAACCGGCCCCTGCCGGAGGAGACCCGCACTTGCCGGGTCTTTCTCGAACGGGAATTTGCCCTGCTCGGCCGGGTGCGGGTAGTGGCGGCCCTGGGACGGTTCGCCTTTGAGGTGTATCTCTCGATTCCGCGCGACGCGGGTTTGATCAGGAGCCCGCGCCAGTTCCCGTTCGGCCATGGCGCCGAACACCGTCTTCCGGGCGGGCTGCCGCGGTTGATTTCCTCCTACCATCCAAGCCAGCAGAACACCTCAACGGGCAAGCTGACGTTTCCCATGCTGCGGGCGGTGTTCGAGCGCGCCCGCGCGCTTCTGGACGGTGAGGAGGGGCCGTGAGTCAAGGGCTGGCGATCGGCGGTCTGCTGGCGGCCGGCCTGTTCGCTCCGGCGCTCTCTCCGCGCATCGACCAGTGGCGCCGGGAGATTGAAGACCGGGGCGGCGGCCACGTCGTGGTGGTGGAGGTCGAAACCAGCGCCGACGGGCGCGAGATCTCCTTCCCTGCCGATACCGCCTACGGAAACGTTTTGAGGCGCTACTTCCTGGAAGAAGCCTTCGTGGCGCAGTTCACGGCCAGCCATGCGCTGACCATCAACTACTACGGTCCCGAGGGCCGCCTCCACCTGGTGCTGCTGAACCTGGCGCGCGGGGGCGAATGGGGCGCTCACCGCGAGGCGTTGCTGGGGCACGAACTGGGACACGCTTGGCTGTATGTGAGCGGCTTCCGCTCGCCCGAGTACGCGCCGGCGGCGCCGGACGGTTGCCTGGCGATTCATGCCGGCGACATCGTGCAGCACATCCTGATCCGCCAGGAACTCAAGCGCCGCGGAATCCCCTACCAGGCTTACTGGATTCAGGACCTGGAACGCGCCCTGGCGCGGCTGGAGGAAGACGGGAGCCCGCGCAGGCAGCCCGCCACGCCATGCGAAACCGCCCAACGGCTCGCCATGTGGACTGATGTGCGGCTGGGGCTATCGCCCGAAGATTGGGCGGCCTTCGGCCGTTTCGACTCCGCCATGCGGCGGACGTTCCCGGACCTGGCCGAAGTGGTGGAAGAGATGGTCTCGCGGCTCTCCCGGGTCGACGTCGGGCGGCGAACGGTCTACCGGATCGCGCTCGACTACGTCGGCGCGAGGCTGGCGTCGGCGGCCGGTTTTTAGCGCGGGGATGCGCGCCCCACGCTGGAACCGGAAAGCGGACGCGCCTTCCACCCGCTTCCAGGCCGTGCAAACCGCATAAGATGATTAGACGGTCCCGCGCGGATCGTCTTCATGGAGACAGACACCGAAATGCATCGAACGAAAGCCGTCGTTCTCGACGGCTACACCCTGAACCCCGGCGACCTGAGTTGGGGCCCCTTCGAGCGGCTGGTGGAGTTGGAGGTCCACCCGCGCACCGCGCCCGCCGACGTGGTGGCGCGCTCGAGCGGCGCGCCGGTCCTGTTCACCAACAAGACGCCGTTGCGGGAGACGGCGCTGCGCCAGCTTCCGGAGCTGCGCTACATCGGCGTGCTCGCCACCGGCTACGACATCGTCGACACCGCCGCCGCAGCGGACTTGGGCATCGCGGTCACGAATGTGCCCACCTACGGAACGGACTCCGTCGCGCAGTTCGCCTTCGCGCTGCTGCTCGAGCTGTGCCATCGCGTGCAGCGCCACGCGGACTCGACCGCGGCGGGCGGCTGGGCGCGCTCGCCGGACTGGTCCTATCATCTCCATCCGCTCACCGAGCTGGCCGGGAAAACGTTCGGCATCGTCGGGCTGGGAAGAATCGGCCGGCGCACGGCGCGGATCGCGGACGCCTTCGGCATGCGCATCCTCGGCGCGGATGTGGCGCGCGGCGAGCCGCTGCCGTACGAGGGTTTCGAGTGGGTGGAGGTCGACGAACTCTTCGAACGCTCCGACGCCGTGAGTCTGCACTGCCCGCTGACGCCCGAAACGCGCGGCCTCGTCAACGCGGCCCGCCTCAGCCACATGAAACCCGGAGCGCTGCTGATCAACACCTCGCGCGGGCCGCTCGTCGTCGAGCAGGACCTGGCCGGCGCGCTGGTTTCCGGGCGCCTCGCCGGGGCGGCGCTCGACGTGCTCCCGGTGGAGCCGCCCACCGCCGGCAGCCCACTGCTGGGGCTCCCCAATTGCCTGGTCACTCCGCACATCGCCTGGGCGACCAAGGAGGCGCGCAGCCGGCTGCTGCATCAGGCCGCGGCCAATCTCGAGGCGTTCCTGGCCGGCGCTCCGGTCAATGTTGTGAACACCCGGTGAAAAGCGCGCCTCAGCGGCTGCGGCCCGCGCTCCCAGTGCTACAATATTTTCGATGCCAGAAGGCTACCTTCCCATCTTCATCTTCCTCGTAGGCGCGATCTTGTTTCCGGTGGTTGCGCTTCTGGTGTTGAAGCTGCTGCGGCCGTCGGTGCCGTTCGACACCAAGCTGGAAGCCTACGAGTGCGGCATCAAGGCGGCGTCCGACTCGCGGGGCCGCTACACGGTGCGGTTCTACATCATCGCCATCCTGTTCGTCATCTTCGATCTGGAAACCATCTTTCTCTATCCCTGGGCCGTTCGATACCAGGTGCTGGGCTGGTTCGGCGTGGCCGAAGTGGCCGTGTTTCTGGCCATCCTGATCGTCGGCTATATCTGGGCTTACAAAAAGGGAGCGCTTGAATGGGTTTGATTTCCCGCGGGACCTGGCTCCGGGTCCTGCCGCCATTACTCGTAGTGTGTCCGCTCCTGGCGGCGCCCAAGTTGCGGCTGCTTGAGACCACCGTGGGGCCGGTCTCGGTGGCGCAGGGCGCGAACGCCCCCTCGCGGACCGTCGAAGCTTACAACGCCGGCGATGGAGCGCTCAACCTGTCGGTGACGTCTTCGGCCGCGTGGCTTTCCGGCTCGGTGAGCGCGCCGCGCAACTGCTCCAGCCGCGCCGGCGCCTGCATTCCGCTCCAGGTCTCGATGCAGACCGCCGCTCTCGAGCGGGGCATGCACACCGCCACGCTGACCGTCTCGGACCCAAACGCGGCCGACGCGCCGCAAACCATCACCGTCACCGCGGCCGTGGGTGGCGCGGTGCCGGACCGCCTGGATTTGTTCGTCGCTCCCAACGGTTCCACGGCGGAAGCCTCCTTCACCAGCCACAGCCTGCTGCGCACGACTCCCAGCACACAGTCCGGCGGCGGCTGGCTGTCGGTGGCGCTGGATGGCGCCGGAAGTTTCCGCTTCGTGCTGCCTTACCTCGTGCGCGCAACCCATCAGAGCGGCATGGCGGAAGGAACGTAC
>CAKZVG010000203.1 GCA_937921835.1 uncultured Bryobacteraceae bacterium
GCCGCCCATCGACGCCGGCGCCGGGCGGGTGCGCCTGCTCGACCGCCCGCTGTGGGGCAAGCGCGAGCTGTTCGTGCGCACGGGTCCGAGTTTCACTCCCGACACCCGGCTCTACCGCGGGCTCTCCTACCAGCCGCCGCCGCCCAACGACCTGACGCGCCGGTCGCCAACGCTGATCGCCGATTTCCTGCGCGAGGCGCGCGGCGCGGGGCTGAAGGTCTACTTTCAAATCCAGGCCGCCATTCCGCCCGGCTACCGCGTGCAGTTCGGTGGGCCCAGCGAGGCCGACGCGCCCCGCCTGCCTGACGGCCGCATTCCGCCGCGTCGCCTGGCCAACAACGCCAGCCTGGCCAGCCCGCAGGTGCGAGCCTACACCGAGGCCCTCATCCGCGACCTCTGCCGCGCCTATCCGGAGCTCGACGGCATTCGCCTGGATTGGCCCGAATACCCGCCCTATTTACTCGACGACGTGTTTCTCGATTTCGGCGCTCCCGCGCGGGACGCCGCCATCCGGTTGGGCTTCGATTTCGAGCGCATGCGCGCCGATACGCTGGCCGCCTACCGCCTGCTGCATGGCGGGCTGACCAACCGCCATCTCGAAGCCTGGTGCGAGAACGACGGCGGGCGTTACATGCTGCTGTCGGCGCTGGCAGAGCGCCCCGGCGTGTTCGAACTGCTGCGCTTCAAAGCGGCGCTGGTGGAGGAGATGCTCGCCGGCTACCGGCGCGCGCTCACGGCCGAAGGCGGCGCGGAAAAGGCGCTGCTCCCCAACGCCTTCCCGCCGCCTTTCTCGTTCGTCTCCGGAATGGATTTCGCCCGCGCCGCGAGCCACAGTGAGGGCATCAGCGTGAAGCTCTATACCATGCACTGGCCGGTCATGCTGAACTTCTACGGCGGTGCGCTGATGGCGGCCAACCCGGGGCTTTCCGAGGCGCTCCTGATGAAGGCGCTGGTGCGCCTCACGGACGTCGCCGAGGATCCGCTGCCGCGCGTCTCCGACTACCGCTATCCCGAACCTGGCGAAGCGCACCCGGTGAGCCTCGCCGCGCAGCAGCGCAAGATCCGGCAGGCGCGCCAGCGATCGGGCGCCGCGCCCATCTATGCCCTCTCGCATGGCTATGGCCCGGTGGAGGACGTCGCGCGGCGCGCCCGCGCCGCCTGGCTCGCCTCCGGGGGAAGGTTGTGGGTGAACCGCTACGGCTACCTGAGCGACGCCAAACTCGACGCGCTGAAGACCGCCTGCGCGCCGTAGCGCGGGCACGCCTGGCGGCGCAGGGTCACGTGAGGGATCGCAACTATAAGGAGACAGCATGACGCGCTTCCGTCCGCAGCATCTGTTCCTCGCCGCCGCGTTGGCGGCCGTTGCGGGCGCGCAGCCCCCGGCCAGTCCCGCCCCGGCCATCGTTTCGCCGGAAATCCGCGGAACCTCGGTGACCTTCCGCCTGCTGGCGCCCAAAGCCGGTCTGGTGTCGGTGCGCGGCACCTGGATGGCGCAACCGGAAGAGCTGACCCGCGACAGCGCCGGAATCTGGAGTGCAACCGTGCCCCAGGTTCCACCCGGCGTACACAGCTACTTCTTCCTGGTGGACGGGCTTCAAATCCTCGATCCACGCAACCCCGACGTAAAGACCGGCTCGCGCGCCGCCGGCGCCAGCCACTTGTTCGTACGCGGCGATACGCCGCCGGTCTGGGAGCCGCGCCGGGTCCCGCAGGGCGCCGTGCACATGCACTGGTATGAGTCGGCGGCCATCGGCGAGCGGCGCCGCGCGCACGTCTACACGCCGCCCGGCTACGGCGCCAATCCGCGCGCCCGCTTCCCGGTGCTCTACCTGCTGCACGGCTCCGGCGACACCGACGCCAACTGGGTGGCGACCGGGCGGGCCAACGTGATTCTCGATAACCTCATCGCCGAAGGGAAAGCGCGGCCGATGATGGTCGTCATGCCTTACGGCCATGCCACTTCGCCGTTCCGGATGACGGGTTCGCCCGCCGAGGCGAATCGCAACCTGGAGCTTTTTGAGAAGGACCTGCTCGGCTCGCTGATACCGCTCGTTGAGAAGGCGTATCGCGTCTCGCCGCGCCGCGAGGACCGCGCCATCGCCGGCCTGTCGATGGGCGGCGGGCAAGCGCTCCAGGTCGGGCTGTCCCATCTCGACCGCTTCGCCTACATCGGCGTTTTCAGCATGGGCGTGCGCGACGAGAGCTTCGAACGGCGCCACGCCGCCCTGCTGGCCAACCCGGAGGCGGCCAACGGCAAGCTGAAACTGTTCTGGATCGCCTGCGGCGAGACGGACTTCCTGTTTGAAAGCGCGCTGAAACTTCAGGCGATCCTCGACCGGCACGGCGTCCGTCACACCTTCCGGAAAACCGCCGGCGGGCACGTCTGGGATAACTGGGTGAATTACCTCGCCGAACTGGCGCCGATGCTGTTCGTAACCGGGCGGAAGTAAGCTCAGGACGCGGCGGCGCCGGCATCAAGTCCGCGGCCTGGAAACGCAAGTCGGCGAAGCCCGCATGTTACACTGGGGGTTTCCCCCATGGAAATTGCGAAAGTCTATGAACCCCAGCAGTTTGAGCCTCGCTGGGCGCAGTGGTGGATCGACTCCGGCATCTTTCACGCCAATCCGCGGCACGGCGGCCCGGTTTTCTCGCTCGTCATTCCTCCGCCCAACGTGACCGGTTCGCTGCACATGGGGCACATGCTCGAACACACCGAGATTGACGCCGTGGTGCGCTGGCGGCGCATGCTCGGCCACAACACGCTCTGGCTGCCGGGCACCGATCACGCCGGCATCGCAACCCAGATGGTGGTCGAGCGCGAGCTGGCCAAGGAGGGGCTTTCGCGCCACGACCTCGGCCGCGAGGAGTTCGAAAAACGCGTCTGGACGTGGAAGGAGCAGTACGGCGGCCGCATCAAGGAACAGATGCGGCGCGTGGGCCTGAGCTGCGACTGGAGCCGCGACCGCTTCACCATGGACGCCGGGCTTTCCCGCGCCGTGCGCGAGGTGTTCGTGCGGCTGCACGAAAAGGGCCTCATCTACCGCGGCGAGTACATGGTCAACTGGTGCCCGCGCTGCCACACCGCGCTCTCGGATCTGGAAGTGGATCATGACGAAACGCAGGGCAACCTGTGGCACTTGCGCTATCCGGTCAAGGGGATGCAGCGCCACCTCGTGGTCGCCACCACGCGTCCCGAGACGATGCTCGGCGACACCGCCGTGGCCGTCAACGAGCGCGACGAGCGCTACCGCGGCCTGCACGGCGCGACCGTGCTGCTGCCGCTGATGAACCGCGAGATCCCCATCATCCTCGATCCAGTGGCCGATCCCGAGTTCGGCACCGGCGTGGTGAAGGTGACCCCGGCGCACGA
>CAKZVG010000204.1 GCA_937921835.1 uncultured Bryobacteraceae bacterium
CGCCGCGCGCGCCTGCTGCGCGATGGCGAGGAAGTGGAGGTCGACGCGGGCGCGCTCGAAGCCGGCGACATCGTCGTGGTGCGCGCCGGCGAGCGCCTGCCGGCCGACGGCGTCATCCTCCAGGGCGCTTCGGCCATCGACGAGAGCACCATCACTGGCGAACCGCTGCCGCGCGACAAGCAGGAAGGGGACGAGGTCTTCTCCGGCACCCTGAACGGCAACGCCCTGCTGCGCGTGCGCGTCACGCGTGCGGGTTCGGACACGACGCTGGCGCGCGTCATCCAGCTTGTCCAGGAGGCCAAGGAGAAACGCGCGCCGGTCGAGCGGCTGGCCGACCGCTACGCGCGCTACTTTCTCCCCGCACTGCTGCTGGCCGGAGCGCTCACTCTCTACTTCACCAACGACTGGATGCGCACCGTCGCCGTGTTGATCGTCGCCTGCCCTTGCGCGCTGATTCTGGCCACGCCCACCGCCATGGTCGCGGCGATCGGCGGGCTGGCGCGGCGCGGCATCCTGGTCCGCGGCGGCACGGTCTTGCAGGAAGCGGCGCGCATCGGGACGGTGGTCTTCGACAAGACCGGCACGCTCACTGAAGGCCGCTTCGAGATCGTGAAGCTTCTGGCCGCGGCCGGCTTCACCGAAGACGAACTGCTGCGGCTGGCGGCGGCGGCCGAAAGCGCTTCGGACCACACTCTGGCGCGGGTCATTGTCGAAGAGGCCCGCCGGCGCTGGCCCGCTCTGCCTGAACCCGAAGCGGCGCGCGTCCTTGCCGGGCGGGGCGCCGAGTGCAGGCTCGCGGGAAGAACCGTCCGGGCCGGCAACGCGGCGTTCCTGGCCGAACAGGGCATCGCGGACCTGGAGCCTTTCCTCCATGAGGCCGACCGCCTGGGCGCCTCGGCCGTGCTGGTGGCCGAGGACACCCGCCTGGCCGGCGCCATCCTGCTCCGCGACCGCGTCCGCGCCGGCGCGCGCGAGGCCGTCGAGGGACTGGAGAAACTCGACATCGCGCATCTGGTGATGCTCACCGGCGACCGCCGCCGGGCCGCCGAAGCCGTCGCGCGCGAAACCGGCATTCCCAACGTCGAGGCCGAACTGCTCCCCGAGCAGAAACTCGACCACGTGCGGCAGTTCGTCTCGCAGGGCCGCCGCGTCGCCATGGCGGGCGACGGCATCAACGACGCGCCCGCGCTGGCTGCGGCGCACGTGGGCGTCGCCGTCTCGGGCGCCAGCGACATCACCGCCGAGGCCGCTGGCGTGGTCTACATGGGGCGCTCGCTCGAAAAGCTTCCCCGTCTTTTCGAAGTCAGCCGGCGCGCGGTGCGCACCGCCTGGCAGAACATCATTCTGTTCGCGGGCGTGGTGAACTTCGCCGCCGTGTGGTTCGCCGCCAGCGGCGCCATCGGACCGCTGGGCGCCGCCTTCACGCACCAGCTTTCTTCGCTCTTCGTGATGCTGAACTCGCTCCGGTTGCTGCGGGTGGAGCGTCCCCAGACCCCCGCGCGCTGGGCCTGGCTCGGCCGTACCCCGCTCCCCGCGCTGTGGCGCCGCGCGCGCTCGCTCGCGGCCGCCATCGATCCCAAAGAGGGCTTCAACTGGATCGTCGCGCGGCGCCGCGAACTGGCGCGCCCGGCTCTCGCCGCCGCGGCCGCGCTGGCCGTGCTCAACGGCTTCTACGTGATCCCGCCCGACGAGGTGGGCGTCATCGAGCGTTTTGGACGCAGGATCCCGCCTGCGCGCGAACCGGGCCTGCACTACAAGCTGCCCTGGCCCATCGAGCGTCTCAGCCGCGTTCAGGCGCGGCGCGTGCGGACGGTGGAGGTCGGCTTCCGTTCGGGCGAAGCTGTTCCCGCCAGCGAGCCGGCCGCTTACGAATGGAACGTGCAGCACCGCTCAGGACGGTTCCAGAAGAAGCCCGAGGAATCGCTCATGCTCACCGGCGATCAGAACATGATCGAGGTGAACGCCACCGTGCATTACCGCATCGCGAAGCCGGAGGACTACCTGTTCCGGCAGCTTGACCCCGGCGCCACGCTGCGCGCCGCGGTCGAGGGCGTCCTGCACGCCATCGCCACCACGGAGACGCTCGACGCCATCCTCACCACCGGGCGCCGGGCCATCGAGGAGCGGGCGCGCCGCGAACTGCAACGCCGCCTGGAGCGCTACGCCACCGGAATCGAAATCGTCGCCGTACGGCTTTTGGACGTGCATCCGTCGCTTGAAGTCGTGGACGCCTTCCGCGGCGTTTCCGACGCCTATGAGGAGAAGATCCGCCTGATTAACGAAGCCGAGGGCTACCGCAACGAACAGGCGGCGCTGGCGCGCGGGAACGCGGCGGCGAACCTGGAGACCGCGCAGGGCTACTCGCTCGGCAGGCGCAACCGCGCCGCGGGCGACGCCTCGCGATTCCACCAGGCGGAAGCCGCCTACCGCGCCTCGCCCGGCGCCACCGCGACCCGGCTCTACCTGGAAACCATGGAGCAGGTCCTGCCGGGAAAGCGGAAGCTGATCGTCGACTCCGGGCGCGGGCGCCGCCATCTTCTGCTGGTGGAGGACGGCGTCGAGATCGGCCCCGGAATGATGCCGCCCGCCGCCCCCGCGCCAGCTTTGCCGCCTGAGGAGCGCTGAACCATGAACCTGGAGCGATACAAGAAGCATCTGCCCGCGGCGGGCGCCGCGGCGCTCGCGCTGCTGTTGTGGCTGAGCCTCTTCTCCGTGCGTGAAACCGAGTTCGTGCTGATCACCCAGTTCGGAAGGCCGCTCTACACCGTCACGGAAGCCGGTCTGCACGCCAAGTGGTTCTTTCAATCCGCGGCCAGTTTCGACCGCCGCCTGCGCATCTACAACCCCCGTCCCTCGGAGTTCCTGACCCGCGACAAGAAGAATCTGGTGATCGAGAGCTACGCCGCCTGGCGGATTCAGGATCCCCGGCGCTTTGTCGAAACCGTGGGGGATCCGGTGGCCGCGGAGATGCGCCTGCACGACATCATCTGGTCCGGGCTCTCGGCCGCGCTGGGCACGCACGATCTCGAGGCGCTGGTTTCCACCACCCCCGGGAATGTGCAGGCCGCCAGCCTGCTGGACGGCCTCACGGCGGCCGCCGGCCGCGCCGCGCTCTCGCAATACGGCATCGAGGTCGTCGACGTGCGCATCAAGCGCCTGAACCTTCCCGAGCAGAACAAGCAAAGCGTCTACGCGCGCATGCGGGCCGAGCGCGAACGCATCGCCCGCCAATACCGCGCCGAGGGCGAGGAACAGGCGCTGCGGATCCGCGCCGCCGCGGACCGCCAGAAAGAAGAGATCCTCTCGGCCGCCTACAAAGACGCCGAGAAGATCAAGGGCGAGGGCGACGCCGAATCCACCCGCGTCTACAGCCAGGCATACTCGCGCAACCCGCGTTTCTACAAGCTGCTGCGCACGCTCGAGTCCTACAAGAAGATCTTCGACGACAAGACCACCGCCATCCTAAGCTCCGATTCCGAATTGCTGAAAGTGCTCATGCGGGGAGAAAACGCGCCATGACGCCGCTGGCCCTGGAACGCCAACCCGTTCCGCCGCCGGCGCTCCCGCCGCGAAGGTGGAAGCGCAAGCGCATCGCGCTCGGAGCGGTGGCGTTGTGGCTCTTGAGCGGCGTCTACATCGTGCCCGCCGACCAGCAGGCGGTGGCGGTGCGCTTCGGCCGGGTGGTGAGTCCGCGGGTCATGCCCGGAATCCACCTCTCCATGCCCTGGCCGGTCGACCGGGTCCACAAGCTGAAAGTGCGCCAGCTCCAGCGCCTGGCCGTGGGCGGTGAGCTCGGCGACGGCGTGTTGGGGCGCGCGCAACCCTTGGCGGAACAATTTCTGACCGGCGATCAGAACATCATCGCTCTGCGCGCCGTGGTGCAGTACTCGGTGGGCGTGCCGGCTGACTTCCTGTTCTCGGCCCAGGATCCGGCCCGGGCGGCCGCAGCGGCGGTGGAGGCGGAGCTGGCGCGGCGCATCGCGGGACGCAGTGTGGACGCCATCCTGACGACGGAGAAAGCCGCCATTCAGGAGGAGACCCGCGGCGCCGCGCAGAAGGTGGTCAACGATCTCCGCCTGGGGGTCGTGCTGGCAAGCGTCAATATTGAGTCCGCCGCGCCGCCCCCCGAAGCCGCCGACGCCTTCCGCGACGTCGCCAGCGCGCGGGCGGATGCGGCGCGCATCGTCAGCGAGGCGCAGGGCTACGCCAACGGCGTCATTCCGCAGGCGCGCGGCTTAGCGCAACAGATGCTGGAGGACGCCCAGGCCTACCGCCAGCGCAGGATCGACGAATCGCTCGGCGACGCGGCGCGCTTCCTCCAGGTGGCCCAGGAATACGCGCGCGCCAGCGACGTCAACGGCCGCCGGCTTTACGTCGAAACGATGGAACAGATTCTGCCCCGCATCAAGAAGCTGATCGTCGGGCGCGACGGGAACCTCGATCTCACCATTATCCGGAAAGGCGATCCGCCGCCGGACAGAAAATAGTCCGCCTGGCTTGACTCTTTCCGCCGCTTTGTGATGTCGTATCTAGCCGGAGGCATCGCAATGCACAGCCACGTTTGGAAGAGCATTCCATTCTTGTGCTTTGCGCTCGTGCTGTTAACGGGGAATTTCGCCAGCGGGCAGGATTACCGGGCCCGCGTGCAGGGAGTCGTTACCGACCCAAGCCAGGCGGCAATCGCCGGCGCGAGCGTCACCCTTCGCAACATTAACACCAGCATCGAAACCGTGCGGCGGACGGATACCACCGGGCGGTTTCTGTTCGACTATGTGCAACCCGGCGCCTACACGCTCGCGGTGGAGGCGTCCGGTTTTCAGCGCTTCGTGCAAGAGAACGTCACCGTGCTGACGCGCGGCGACGTCACGGTGAACGCCCAGCTCACCGTCGGCGCCATCACCCAGGCGGTCACCGTCACTGAGCAGGCAACCACGATCCAGTTCAACACTTCGACGATGACCACCACGGTCCAGGGCCAGATGCTGCGCGACATTCCGATTCTGGCGCGCAATCCCTTCACCCTGGCGCTGCTCAATCCGGCGGTGATTAACCGCTATTGGGATGTCGCCCACCGCAACCCGTTCTACATGTGGTCTTCCAATGGCCTGGACGTGGGCGGGCGCACCGGCGGCAAGAACGACATGCTGCTCGACGGCGTCGCGCTGGGCGTCTCCGCGCGCGGCTCCTACATGCCGTCGATGGACGGCGTGCAGGAAGTCGCCGTGCAGCAGAACGCGCTCGACGCCGAATACGGCTTCAGCGGCGGCGGAACGCTCAACGTGTCGATGAAATCCGGCACCAACGACTACCATGGCACCGGCTACTACTTTGGACGCAACCCGAAGTTGAACGCCATGACCAACCGCATCACCCGCGGTTTCAGTGTCGTCAAGAACCATATCTGGGGCGGCACCGTCGGGGGGCCGATCCTGAAGAACAAGCTGTTCTTCTACCAGACCTACGAGCAGTGGAAGAACACCCAGCCGCGTGAAATGACCGCCACCCTGCCGACCGACCTGGAGCGCGCCGGCGACTTCTCGCGCACGCTCACCCCCTCCGGCGCCTTGCGGGTCATCTACGATCCATTCACCACCAAATTCGACGCCCCCACCGCCACCGTCACGCGGACGCCCTTTCCCGGCAACATTCTACCCAAGGACCGTATCAACCCCACCGGGCAGAAGGCCGTGGCCGATCTTTGGAAGCCAAACAACCCGGGCATCGGACTTACCGGTGTCGATAACTACCGCGCGTCGTACGCCTGGTGGCTGAAATACTGGAACATCTCGAATCGGGTGGATTACAACATCAACGATAAGTGGCGGATGTACACGCGTTTCTCAAAGTACGAAACGCGTCTGGACAACCCCAACCACGGCGGCACCATCGCGGTCCGTTCGGATAACGGCGGGTTGATGGACGCCCTGAACGCCGCCGCCGACGTACTCTGGATGGTCACGCCCTCGACCACCATCAACATGCGCTACGGCGCGGTGTATCTGGAGGACGACTACGACTCGGGGTGGGCGAAAGTCCCGGAGTCCGTATGGGCGAATCTTTGGCCGAACGGCTGGTATAAACCGGTCATCGGCGCCCTTCCCGGCGTCTACTATCCGGGATTCACTTACACCGGCAACGGCAGCGTCAGCACCGGCAGAACAAGCTGGTGGCTGGTGCGTGGACGGTCGCATAACTCGAACCTGAACGTGACTCACAACCGCGGCATGCACCAGTTGAAGTTCGGCTGGCAGTTGCGCTATCAGTACGACCAGAATGGCAGCCCCGGACCTGGCGGCTTCACCTTCAGCGCCATCGACACCGGTTACAGCTTTCTCAAATTCGATGCCCGCGAGAGCGGCAGCCAGTTCGCCTCGGCGCTGCTGGGCGTGGTCAACAGCGGCAACGCCAGCTTCACGCCCATGGTGGACTCCCACCAGCAGATGTGGGGGTTCTTCCTCCACGACGACATCAAGCTAACCCGCCGCATCACGCTGAATCTCGGGCTGCGCTACGAGCTGGAAACCGCGCCTTCGGAGTACAACCGCATGTACTCGCGGTATCTCGACCTCAACGATCCCATCCCGGAATTCCGCAACCCGCCCGCCATGCCGGCCGCGGTGACCGCCATCGCCAGGATCCCCTACCGGTGGACCGGCGCCTGGGTGTTTACCGATGACAAGCATCCCGGCGTGTTCGACTCGCAGAAGAACCTCTTTCTGCCGCGCCTCGGCGGCGCCATCCGGATTAACGACCAGACTTCCTTGCGCATCGGATTCGCCCGCTACGCCGTCCCCTGGGTCACCATCTACCCGGAGACTACCCGCTGGCCGAAGGACGGCTACTCCCGGAGCACCAGCGCGCTGGGGCCGATCGAAGGCCGCCCCCGCACGTTGATCAGCGACCCGTTCCCCGCTGACAATCCGTTGCAGTTGCCGGTTGGCAAGTCGCTCGGCCGTTACACCAACCTGGGCGACAGCCCGACCTTCTTCCCACAGGACATGATCCACCCTATCAACGACCGGATCAACGTCTCCCTGCAACGCCAGGCCCCCTTCCGCATCCTCACCGACACCACCTTCTTCACCAACCTGGGAAGAAACGTCCAGGATGCGAGTATGTGGGGCGGTGACTACACTTACAACCTGAACATGGTCGACCCCAACTACGGGTACACTTACAAAGGAGAAACCACCCGAGCGGTGCCGAACCCCTTCTACCGGCTCCTGCCGGCCGACAAGATGCCCGGTGTGCTGCGCAACCAGCCCACCGTGACCGTAGGCAGTCTGCTGCGGACCTATCCCCACTATGGTTCGATCACCGAGCGCTTCCTGCGGGGCAAGGACAGCCGCTATTACTCGCTTCAGTTCAAGGCCGAACGCGCCATGTCTCAGGGCTTGACGTTTACCTTTGGCTACAACTACAGCCGTGAGTCGCGGGACGAGTTCTTCAACGATCCGGATACTTACAACAAGAAATTCACCATGATCGACACCCGCGACCCGCGCCACCACGTTCGCCTGGCCGGCACCTACGAACTGCCCTTCGGGCGTGGCCGCCGGTTCGGCGCGCACATGAACCGGGTACTCGACGCCGTCATCGGCGGCTGGGCGACCAGCCACATCTTCATGTGGAACGGAGGCCCGCTGCTGACCTTCGGCAACATGATCGTCGAGGGCAATCCGAAGATTGACAACCCGACCATTCACCGTTGGTTCGACACCTCCAAGCTGAGGCAGGCCGAACCCTACACGCCACGCACCAACCCCTGGTATTTCGACGGGCTCCGCGGCCCCGGTTTCTGGCAGTGGGACGCCACGGCGGTGAAGTACTTCCGCCTCAACGAGCGCATCCGCTTCGAGCTGCGCATGGAGTTCTACAACTTCCCCAACTCCTTCATGCCCAGCCAGCCGAATATGGGCGTCACCAGCGCCACCTTCGGGCGCAGCACCGGCATGGCCGGCGGCAATTACGGCCGCGAAGTCCAGTACACCGGCCGCATTCACTTCTAAGCGGCGGCTGGAAGGAGGCGACGAACCGGAGGGCGCCGGCCGGTTGGGTGGCCGCCCTCCGGCCCGCGCCCGTTCAGGCTCCCGAGCCCCGGGCGGGTTCCGATTTCGGGTCCCGGCTCCCCGGCGGCCGATTCAGGTTTATCCGGCTTCATCTTTCGGTTTACAATGAGAGTGTGCCGGCCGACCGTGGCCGGCCGTTTTGCTATTCTCCGGCAGCCGCCTGCCAGCGTGTGTCTCGCCCGGGTTAGCTGAGGTCTGGGATATCGAAAGCTGCGAATCGCGCAGCAAGGAGTTTTCGTGAAGAACATCTATGTGGGCAATCTGTCCTATCAAACCACCCAGGAGGATCTCGAAGCGGCGTTCAGCGCCTACGGCCAGGTCGAGACGGTAAGTGTGATCCGGGATCGCGACACGGGCCGGTCCCGCGGCTTCGCCTTCGTCGAGATGGCGGTGGACGCGGAAGCCGACAATGCCATCCGGGGCTTGAACGGCTCCCAGTTGGACGGGCGGGCGCTCAAGGTCATCGAGGCCCACCCGCGTGAGGCCCGCGGCGGCGGCGGAGGAGGCGGGGGCGGCGGACGGCGGCCCGAAGGCGGCGGCTTCGGCGGACGGCGCCGGGAACCGCGCTGGTAAGCACCGGCGCCGCTCATTCCGCGGAACGGAACGCGATGCCTTCCGCCCCGGCCGGCAGCCACGACAAGGGGCGGTAGTCGCCGTTGCGCAGCACGCGGTGGTACACCACATAGCGGTTGGCGTGAATTTCCAGCTTGTGGGGGCCGGGCTCGAGCGACCGGGGAAGGATGATTTCCCGACTGAAGAATCCGTTCGCGCCCACCTCCACCCGCCCGATTTCCGCGCCGTCCACGCGCACCGTCAGCCATAACGGCCCGCTCATGTAGTCGGGGTGGGCCGTTCCCGTCAGCACCAGCTTCTGCCGCCCGGCGCCGCTTTCCCGTTCCAGGGCCAGCCGCGGGCCGGCCCAGCCGTCGTCCCAGAGCAGGTCCCGCTCGAGATAGGCGGCGGTCTGCGGCGGCACGCCCCCGGCCAGCCGCTCGATCAAACCGTCGGCGGCGCTCTTGAAGAGCCGTTTCAAGAGCGGAAACACACTGGCGTAAAAGATCAGTTCGGGCGCCAGTACCCCGGCCACGGTCTTGCGCGCAAGACCGCGCAGCGGCCGCCGGTTACGCTCGAGTTCGACCCCGCGGAGGTACTGCCGGTTGGCCCGCCCCAGCCGGTCCAGACGATGCCAGGCCAGGGACAGCGCCAGTTCCCAATACAGCGGACGCAGCCGCGAGCCCCAATAGCGGCGGCTGAGCCGGATGCTGTCCTCCAGCCGCTCCGCCTCCGACCACGCCACCGTTTTCGATTCCGCGTGCAGGCGGTAGGTCGCCATCGCCTGGTCGACGAAATGGAAGGGGTAGCGGCGGGCGAAGCGGCAAAACAGATCGTAGTCGAGATGGTACTTCAGCGCCGGATCGAGCGGCCCGCACTCTTCCCACACCTGGCGCGTGAAGAACACCGCCGGCTGCGGGATGGTGTGCCCTTTCCAGATCTTCAGGACCCGCGCGAAGGACTCGAAGTGGCTGGGATGCTCGATTCCGCCGTAGCGGCTCTTCTCGTCGATGAACCGGCAGCGCCCCATTACGATGTGCCGCCCGCGCGCCGGATCGATCTCGCGCGCCACCCTCTCCAGGGCGCCGGGCAGAAACGTGTCGTCGGAGTTCAGAAAGCAGAACACGCCGCCGGTCGCCAGGCGGAAACCCTTGTTGATGGCCTCCGCCTGGCCCGAGTCGCGTTCGCGCACAACGCGCAGATGCGGGTATCCCGCCAGAATCGCGCACGTTTCGTCGCTGGACATGCCGTCCACCACGATGTGCTCGACATCGGGGTAGCCCTGCGCCAGCACGCTCTCGATGGTTTCGCGGATGAAGGCGCCCTGGTTGAAGGAAGGCGTGACGACGGAAATCCGGGGCAAGCCGCTCATGTCGTGAGATGAGTCCTTGTCTGCTCGTGAAGCCGGCGCAGGACGGCCACGGTTTCGAGCGCGTGGCGGCGCCAGGAGAACATCGCCGCGCGGGCCAGTCCGCGGGCGCGCAGTTCCCGCCGCAGACCCTGGTCGCCGAGCACCTGCGCGATCGCCTCCGCCAGCCCCTCCGTGTCCTCCGGGTCCACCAGCAGCGCGGCGTTGCCGGCCACCTCGGGAAGGCTGGCCGCGTTGCTCGCCACCACCGGACAGCCGCAGGCCATGGCCTCCAGCACCGGCATCCCGAAGCCCTCGAACCGCGAGGGGAACACCAGGCAGCCCGCGTTCCGATAGAGAGACGGCATTTCTTCGCGCGGGCAGTAGCCGAGAAACCGCACCCGCTCGGCAAGGCTGCACTCCGCGATCTGCCGCTCCAACTCCGGCTGGCCCTCGCGCGCCTCTCCGGTGCACACCAGCACCGGCGCGCCGCCGCGCGCGCCGAGGATGGACATCGCCGACACCACCGCGCGATGGTTCTTGTGCCGCCAGACGTGCGCCGGGAAGAACAGGTAACCGCGCTCCAGCCGGTACTTCCGCAGCACCGCTTCGTCGCGCGGCGGATCCTTCGCCGGCCGGAAGACCGGATCGGCCGCCAGCGGCACGGCGACGACCTTCTCCGGCGGCGTCCCCAGCCGTTCGATCAGCGTCCGCCGGGTGAACTCCGACACCGCGCAGATGAGGTCGGCTCGCCGGATGGATTCGGTGTAGATCCGGCGCCGCTCCCGCAGCGCTTCCTCGCAGAACAGCTCCGGCAGGTACTCGTGCTGGATATCGGGCACCGCCAGTACCTGCCGGAGATGCCGCACTTCCGGATGGATGTAGCCGGGGAATGAGTACACGATCTCAGCCTCGAGCGAGCGCAGAAACTCGAGTTGGCGAACCTCGCGCGAACGCCAGTAATCCAGCCCCAGCCGCGCGTGGGCGCTGGCGGCGGCGCGCCACAGCAGGTCCTGGGCAACCGGCAGGATCGAATCCCGGCAGATCACGCGGAAATTCGGCCGCCGGCGGAGGTCGAACAAGTAGCGGCTGACCGAAGGCAGAATGAGGGTAGAGGAGTTGTAGCCGTCCAGCGCCAGCAGTTCCGACACCAGCAAGCGGGCTTGAATCTCGATGCCTCCCGCCACGCCCGGCTGAAGCCAGCGCATGTCAAGCGCCACCCGCATTGGGGTCTCCGGCTTCTCCGCCGCCGCGGCGCGGAGGTGAGCGTAATAGCGGGCCGCGGCCGCTCCCGGATCGTGCAGCCGCGCCGCCATGCGCCTGCCCGCGGCCCCGATGGCGCGCCGCCGTTCGGGATCTCCGAGCGCCGCCACGATGGTCTCGGCCAGCGCGGCCGCGTCGTCGGCGATCAGCAGATTGCCGCCGTGCCTGTAGTCCAGGCCCTCGGCGCCCAAGCTGGTCGAAACGACGCACTTCTCCATGCCCCAGGCCTCGAGAATCTTGTTCCGCACGCCTGAGCCGAAGCGCAGCGGGACCACCACCACCGAGGCGCGCGCCAGATAGTCCCGCGTGTCCGGCACCATGCCCGTTACCTCGACGCCCGGCAGCGCGGCCAGTTCCCGCACCTCGCCCGCGGGCGACTTCCCGACCAC
>CAKZVG010000205.1 GCA_937921835.1 uncultured Bryobacteraceae bacterium
CAGGCCGGCGGGCAGACGTTCGCTCCCTGGTACGAGATCGTTCTGGAGGACTGAATCCATGCGTTTATGGCTGCTGGCTGTCATCGTTCCGGTTTGCGCCGCCGAGACAATTACGGTCTCCCCCGGCGGCGCGGTGAGTTCGCTGGCAGCGGCGCGCGAGGAAGTGCGCGCGCTGCGGAAGCACGGCGTCAGCGGGCCGGTCACGATCCGCGTCGAGGCCGGAACTTACTATCTTCCGGAAACCCTGGTTCTGACTCCCGAAGATTCCGATACGGTCTGGGAAGCCGCCCCCGGCGCGCTGGCCGTGGTGAGCGGAGGACGTCCCATCACCGGCTGGCGCAAGGGGAAGGGCAACTTCTGGACCGCCCCCACCGGCGGCGCCGTTTTCCGGCAGTTGTTTGTCAGCGGACGCCGCGCCCAGCGCGCCCGCACGCCGAATTTCGGTTTTCTCCGCATCCTGGGGCCAAGCTCCCAGGATAAGCCCTTCAAGCTGAAATACCGCGGCGAGGACATCAAGCCGGAGTGGGCGGGCACGGGCGCCGAAGTGGTCGCGCTGCTCGCCTGGGCCGACATCCGCATGAACATCACAGAAGTAGACCCCGAGGCGCGGGTGGCCACCCTGGCGCATAATCCCCGGCCCTCGAACCGGGAGGCGGACGCACGCTACTGGATCGAGAACACGCCCGACGCCCTCGATACGGCCGGCGAGTGGTATCTCGACCTCGCCGCCGGCTCGGTGAGTTACTGGCCGGTGCGGGGCGAAGACCTCCTTCGCGAGGAGGTGGTCGCCTCCGTCTTGCCCGAACTGGTCCGCTTACAGGGCGCGCCCGAAACCGGAGCGGTGGTGCGCAACGTCACCTTCCGCAATCTGCACTTCGCGCATCAGGAATGGACCATGCCGCCCGGCGGCTACGCCGACATGCAGTCCTCGGTGGCCACCGCGACCACGGCGTTCGTGGCCGAAGGCGCCGAGGACTGCGCCGTCGAGCGCTGCGTGTTCCGGCAGATCGGCGGCTACGCCATCTGGTTCGGACGCGGATCCAAGCGCAACCGGATCGAGGGCAACGAGGTCTACGACGCCGGAGGCGGGGGCGTCAAGATCGGCGAGACCGTGCAGCGCGCAAACGAAGCGGAACAGAACTTCGAGCACACCGTCACCGCCAATCACATCCACGACGTGGGGCTGGTCTTCCCCCCCGCGGTCGGCGTCTGGGTTGGCCAGAGCAGCCGCAACGTGATCTCGCACAACCATGTTCACGACCTCTACTACACCGCCATCAGCGTCGGCTGGACCTGGGGTTACGGTCCCAACCAGTGCAAGGAGAACCGGATCGAATACAACCACCTGCACGACATCGGCAAGGACATGCTCTCGGACATGGGCGGGATTTACACCCTCGGCGTACAACCCGGCACGGTGATTCGCAATAACCTGATCCACGACATCTCGTCGTTCACTTACGGCGGGTGGGGCATTTATCCCGACGAGGGGTCGAGCGACATGCTCATCGAGAACAATGTCGTCTACCGCTGCAAGAGCGCCGGCTTCCACCAGCACTACGGCCGCGAGAATCTGGTCCGCAACAATATCTTCGCCTTCAACCGCGAAAACCAGCTTATGCGCACCCGCGCCGAGCAGCATGTCTCGTTCCGCTTCGAGGGCAACATCGTCTATTTCGACCAGGGCCGGCTGCTCGGCTCCAACTGGGCCGACGATCAGTACCGGCTGGACGGCAACATCTACTTCGACACGCGCTCGCCGGGGATTTCCTTCGCCGGGCTTCCGCTGGCCGAGTGGCGCGCGCGGGGACAAGACGAGCACTCGATCATCGCCGACCCGCTGTTCGTGAACCCGGCGCGCTTTGACTTCCGCCTGCGCCCCGATTCCCCGGCGCTCAAAATGGGCTTCCGCCAGATCGACCTGAGCGACGTGGGCCCGCCGGAGCGGTGAAGGCGGCCGCCGGGGCCGATCCGCGTGCCGGTGCGGCGACATCAGGGAGTTCGATCCGGCTCCTTTCGAGGGGATCGATCTGCTTTCGGCCGGTTTGCCGTGTCCTCCCTTTTCCGTGGCCGGCAAGCAGCTTGACAGGAACGATGAACGCAACCTTCGCCCCGCCGCCTTGCGCATCATGCAAGCTCTTCAACGCTTCCAGTTTCGGCGTCTCGCAACGGCGGCCCAGAGCAATCTTGCTGGGTACCCGAAAGGATCTCGTGGGCGGCGTGCGCTGGCCGGAACCGGAGGGAGTGAAACCGAAGACGGTGGGTGAGACGCTCCACGATCTTATGGCAGCGCTCGGCGAGCGGGGCTCGGCCACCTCCGCACGCGAGCATCTCCTGCGTGTGGACACGGAGAAGCGGCCGGGCGCGGAACGCCAGATCGGAAGCGTTGAATCGGATCCGGAACCGTGAAGGGCGCCTTCCGCCCGGCCAGTTACCGACCCGCGCCGGAGCGGCCGGGTTGGAAGACTCGCGGGAGATGATGGTCATCGTGGTGGATGGCAAGCGGCTGAGGGACATCCCGGACCTTCCGCCAGATCTCGCCGTGGAGCGGGGATTCCGCTTTCGATACTCTCAGCGCGGCACGGGTCGGCCACCTCGTACTGGGCTCCGAAACCCGAACGGAACAAGGCGCGCCTCGGGTGCCCGCCGCGGGCGGTTGTAGCTTCCCCGGCCAAATCCCGATAATGTAGGTTGAGCGCCCGACAGGATTCCCGAATTTGATGACGCAGCCGGTCTCCCCACCATCCTCCGGCCACGGCGCCGTGGCCGTGTCCGCCACCTTCACGGCCGATCCGCTTCAGGACACGCTGAGCTTCTGGTTCCGCGAACTCCAGTGGGACTTCCGGATCTGCTTCGCTCCATATAACCAGGTCTTTCAGCAACTGCTCGATCCC
>CAKZVG010000206.1 GCA_937921835.1 uncultured Bryobacteraceae bacterium
GGCCAGCGACGCCAGATCATACTCGGCGAAGAAGCGCGCCGTGTCGTTGGTGAGTTCCTCGCGGGGCTCAATCCAGCCCGCGCGCGAGTAGACGTGGAAGTCGACGTTGGAAATCGGCGCGCTGAAGGGCGCTTTCCACGCCTCCTCGGCGAAGGTGGCCCAGGTGGAGGTGGTGGCCGGATGCGGGTTGCCGTCCTCGCCCGCCCGGATGGCCAACTGCGCCGCCAGCCGGAAGTGCGGCGCCGGTCCAGGCGCCTCCTCATTCACCAGCTCCCAGCCGTGAACCGAACGGAAGGCGCCGAAGCGGGCAAACAGGTAGCGCCAGTAGGCCTCGTGCAGCCACCAGTTGGGCGTGCCCGGACCGTTGTTGAAGTTGCCGGGATTACGGTCAGCCAGCCCGTCTCCGCCCAGATGGTTCAGCAGGTATTCCTGTTTCTCGCTGATCACCAGCCGCAGCGTAATGCCCAGGGACTGCGCCTGCGAGAAAACGGCATCCAGCGCCGCACTCCGCCGCAGGTCAAAGGTGGTGTGCGCATTGAATTTCGCGCCGGAGAGCAACTGCGGACCCAGGCTGCCGTTGGAAAGGATCTCGTGCAGCCCGACTTCATCCACGAACGCGCGCCCGCCGGTGGTGTTCTCCAGGATCAACGCCAGGTTGGGCAGCAGGTAGCCGTCCGCCGTGAAATCGGCATAGGCCACGTGCCAGGGCGTATCACCGGCAACATGCGGAACCAGTGCCGGGAGGCTGCCGGTCTGCCCGGGTTCAGGCCATCCGGTGAACTTCATACAGACGCCAAAGGGCTGCCCGCCGAGGCGGGGTCCGGTGACGCCTTCCGTGCGCCAGCGCACCGTGACGCGGTAGCGGCGTCCCGCCACCAGCGAGGCGTTGGAAGTGCTGAAACCATGGAACATGAGCGGATTCCGCTCGTCCAGCCGCAGCGCCGCCAGCCCGCTGGCGTAACCGCTCTCGGCGCTCAGCCCGGTGGGGGGAACCGTACCCTCGTAGGACAGCGTGCGCGAAGCCCACGGCGACCACGCGGAGCCCCAGATCTGGCCGGAAATCCAGAAGCGGAACATCTGCTGGTTGCCCGCTCCCACTTGCTGGAGCCGCTCCAGCAGATCGTACGAGTAACGGTGGGTGTGCGCGCCAATGCCGCTGCCGCCGCCCAGGAAAACTTCGCCGTTGGCGTACTCGAAATAGCGTGGGTCCGTGCGCGAAACGCGCACGGGTCCGCGGTTGCCCGCAGAGGCCGGGTTGACGGTGAGCGTACGTTCGGCCGACTGCGCCGTGCCGCGCGCCTCCCGCACGCGGATACGGTAACGCCACTCACCCGGCGCGGGCGGAGAAAACCGCACCGTCCACACCGGGCCGCCGTTCGGGTACATCCACTCCTGGTTGTCCCGCAGTTGCCGCTGATAGACCTGCTGCAAGAACGCGGGGCGGCGGAGCACCGTGCCCCAGTTGTCGCGGCTGAACTCGGCATCCACGCTGACGCCATCCACCCACTGCACGCCGCGCGGCGGCCGCGGATCGTAGGGGAACTGCGGGTGCGTCGCCGCGCTGTTGTTCACCCGGAAGCGGATCTCGACGGGCGTCCACTGCTCGCGAGCGGCGCTTTCCGTGAAGCCGCTGATCGAAAGCGCGCCCGAGGGCACGTAGCGCACGCGCCGCTCCGCGGTTGCAATCCGCCCTTGCGAATCCCGCACCTGCGCGAGGATGCGGTTCCAGCCGGGGCGCAGCGCCAGCGCGGCGCTCCAGGCGGCGCCGCCGGAGGCTTCCGCCATCGTTTCGCGGTCCGTGGTCACCAGGATGCGCGCCACCGCGCCACTCGCCGTGCCGGTCACGGTCAAGGTGGCCGAATTGACCGTGATTCCGTCGCCCGGCGTGCTGATGCTGATGGCGGGAGCGGCCGGCGGCAGCGGCACGCTCCAGTTCAGCGTGCGGGTCACCACGTTGCCATCGTCATCGGAGGCGAGAAAGACCGCCGTGTGCGCGCCCGGCAGACCCGCACGGCGGGAGCCGGCAAAGGTCAGGGCGCGCGCGCCATCGCCGAAGTCCCAGTTCACGCGCACCACCGCACCGTCCGGGTCATCGCCCTCCACGCGCCAGGCCAGGGTCGCGCCGCCGCCCGGGACTTCACTGACTTCCAGCACCGGATTCAGTTCCGGCGGCCGCCCGCCGCCGGTGCGCGCAAATACGGCCAGATCATCGGCGTAGGCCACCATGCGCAGGCCCGAGCCGCCGAAGAAGCCCACGCTGATGCGTGTCTGCGTGGTGGTGGCGGTGAAGCTCAGCGCATACTTGGCCCAGGTATTCCCGGCGCTGTCCAGGGTCAGGTAGCCCGAATGCGCCAGCGTCTTCCAGTCGTAGCTGAGCGCCTCGAGCCGGAAACCGCCCCAGTCCGACCCGCTCTGGCTGGCAATGCGCACCCAGCCGGTGAGCTTGTAGCTTTGGCCGGGCGTGGTATTCACCGCCTGGCTGAGGGAACCGGTGGTGAGGCGCGCCGACCAACCGCCGCCGCGCGCGTCCTCGCGCGTCGCCTGTCCGCCGCCCGACCATCCGTTGAGATTGCCGGTTTCGAAGCCGCCGTTGGTGAGCAGATTGCTCGAGGGCGGGGGCGCGCCGCCCCCGCCTCCGCCGCCGGAAGGAGCATTCACGGTGATGGCCACCGCCGCGGAGGTGGCCAGGGCGCCTTGATTGTCCACGGCGCGCGCGGCCAGCGTATAGTTCCCTGCGTTGCTGAGCGAGGCCGTGAATTCATAAGGAGCAGCCGTATCAGCGCCCGCCACGGCGCCGTTCACCAGGAACTCGACGCGCGCCACCGTCCCGTCGGCGTCGGACGCGGCAGCCCGCATCAGCACCGAAGCGGGGGCCGTATAGACCGTTCCCGCCGCCGGCGCCGTGAGCGAAACCACGGGCGGCTGATTGGCAGGTGGCGGCGTCGCGCCGTCGGCCGGAATCGGCTGCTCGCTCAGAATGAACTCGTCCGCGCTGGCCTCATAC
>CAKZVG010000207.1 GCA_937921835.1 uncultured Bryobacteraceae bacterium
GTGGAGTGGCTTCTCGCCCGGATCGCTCAGGCCGAACAGGGGCGTGTAGCGCGCGTCCCACTCGGCGGCGAAGTAAAGGCCGCGCTCCTGCACCCAGCCGTCGAAGTCCGAGGCGCTGAGCGGGTTCGGGGATTCCATCAGCGGATGGGCGGGTTGCAGGAACTCGACCGGCGCCTCCTCGACCGTAACCCGGCCGCGGCCGAGGCGCAGCGGGTACGGTCCCAGGAAATCGGTGGCGCGTGGATCGCCCGCCAGAAAGCCGCCTTCGAGCACGTTGTATTGCACGACGAGCGTGCCGCCGCGCTCGACGTATTCGAGCAGCCGCCGCATGTTGGCGCGTAGATCGGGGCGCGTGTTGAAGGCGCGCACGCCGGTGACGATGGCGTCGTAGCGCGAGAGATCGCCGCGCGCCAGTTCACCCGCTTCGAGCAGCACGACTTCGCAGCCCAACTGCCGCAGCGCTCCGGGCACGTCGTCGCCCGCGCCCATGACGTAGCCGACGTGGCGCGCCAGCACGGCGACGCCGGCGCGTACGGCGTCCACCGCGGAGGGATGGAATACGGCCCGCGGCGCGATATGCGGGTAAGTGAGAGCGCGCATGGAGGAGGCGATCTCGCGCCCCTGCACTCGCGCCACGGCCCTGAGCGCCCCGCGCGCGGCGGCTTCGGGCGGCGTCACTTCGAAGACCAGGGTGCGCTGTTCTCCCGCGTTCTCAAGCTCGAACGCGGCGGAGGCGGGGGATACCTTCCAGCCTGGGGGCGTCTCCAGCCGCAACTCGCCGCGCGCGCCGGCGGCGTGGGCTCGCGCTTCGACCTCCACCCGCCGCGGCCGCGGCGTGGGAAACAGGAGCGCCGTCTCGGGCAAGGCCAACACCACCGGCGGAACCACCAGGAACGGCCGGGTCGCTTCGCCGGATACGCGGTCGACGTAGCGGTGAATCACATCCCGCTCGAACTCGACTTCCTGCATCGCAAAGCGCACGCGGAAGCGCGCCCGCAAAGCGGGCGGGCCTTCGGGTAGCCCAATCAGCGTCTGGGACTCCACCGGGTAGAAATACTCGCCATGCGGCTTTTCGAGCCAGTAAGGCTGCGAGTAGGGTGTGTCCGGAGGGATGCGCACCTTGAGCGTCTGCCGCAGCGGTTGATTGTGTTCGAGCGGCTTGCCGCCCGCCTCGAACGAGGGCGCCCCGGGCATCCCGCTGAGGGCCACGCCCAGCAGCGCCAGCGGATAAGGGGAGCGGTTGATGGCCGCCAGTTCCACCGGGACCTCGCTTCCCGGTACCGCCGAGTGGCGCCCGGCCGAAGCGTCCAGCCAAAGCCCGGCACACAGCGCCAGCGCTTCGTCGAGTTCACGCCGCTTGTGCGCAACGAGCGGATCTTTGAGGCCGGCCATCGCCTCGCGCGCGCGCAGCAAGGCGGGGATGGTGCGCTCGGGGTGGCGCGGGTCAAAGCGGGCAGCGGCTTCGGCCAGCGCCACGCTCACCGGCGCTCCTCCCGCGACACGGTTCCAGGTGGTGTCGATGCCGTCGAAAACATCGTTCCTGGCCGGATCGCCGGCCACGTGGACCAGATAGTTCTTGAGCGTCCCGCGGCGCTCGGGCGCGCCGAAGCCCTGGCTGCGGTGCTGGCTGCGGCTCAGGCCGGCGATCTCGCCGTAGGAGAGGCCCAGCAGCGGGTTGAACGCGCCGGTGTCGATCTCAATGCGCGCGGCCAGAGCGGCGGCTTCGCGCTCCTGTTCGCGGGTGAAGGTGAACGCGTTCCAGACCAGCCGCCTGGCCTGCCACGGTTCGGCCCAGGCCAACTGCTCGCGAAAGCGCGTGGGATCGGCGGCGGCGGTGAACGCCTCGCGTCCCAGGATGGCCGAAGCGGTGTGGTGGCCGTGCCCGTCGCGCGCCGACCCGGAAAAGCGCAGCACGATGACGTCGGGGCGGAAGCGGCGGATGGCCCAGACGATGTCGCCCAGCACGCGCTCGCGGCCCCACTTGGCCATGGTCTCCCCGGGCGTCTTCGAGAACCCGAAGTCGATGGCACGGGTGAAAAGCTGTTCGGCGCCGTCGATGCGGCGGGCGGCGAGCAACTCCTGGGTGCGCAGCAAACCCAGCATGGCGCCCAGTTCCGGGCCGATGAGATTCTGCCCGCCTTCGCCGCGGGTGAGGGAAAGGTAAGCCGTGCGCGCGCCACGCCCGCGCGCGAACCACGCCAGCAGCGCGGTATTCTCGTCGTCGGGATGCGCGGCGATCATCAGCGCGCTGGCGGTGACGTTCAGCCGTTCGAGGGCCGAGACGATCTCGGGCGTCCCCGAAAACGGGCGTTGCGCGTCGAGCGGGGCGCGCGCCGCCAGCAGCAGCAGCGCCCCCGCGAGCAGGGTCCGGGTTCTCGGCATGTCGGTTGTACGCGGTATCTCCAGCCTCTCGGGATACCTCTGAGTATAACCAAGGACCCTCGCCATCCTGTCCCGCCCGGCGTCGGGCTAGCGCACCCAGATCGTTACCCCCGGCCGGCTGCGCTGCCCGGCGATCTCGATTTCGATCTGCTGTTCGCCGGCCGCCAGTTCCTCCGGCACCCGGGCGTTGATTTGCACCACTCCGGCCACCAAGTGCGGAGCCGCGCCGGCGTATTCCACCCGCGCGGGGCGTCCGCCGATGAACACCCGTACTGGTTGCCGCACGCCAGGCAACGGCGGGCGCAGAGGGGCCCCATCCGCAACCGGGGTGTTGAACGCGCCCGCGCCGGTGCCGAACAGAGCCACCGAGGATCCCCGCGCCGCCGGACGCGCCTCCTCATTGACGCTCCCGTCCTGGTTGAGGGCGCACGCGGGCCCGCGCCCGTTCGACGAGCGCGTGAACAGACCGGGCCGGGCCGCCAGCAGAGATACCGTCCGCGAGTTGGAGCGGCGTCCCTGCCACTCCAGTTCCACCCGCAACTCGGATTGGCCGGCCACGGAAAACGGCACGATGGCGTTGACCTGGGTTTCAGAAACCGCCAGCAGTGGCGCGGAAACGCCGTTCAACAGCAAACGCACTCCCGCCAGTTCCACCGGGAGGCGCCCGTCCGGCCCGAGTGCCGCCGCGGCCGGCATCTCCGGACCCAGATACGCGCCCGTCACGGAAATCAATTCGCCCGGCGCGACGTCCCGCGAAGCCATGCTGGCCGCGCTGGCGACGCCCGCCTCCGCGATGCGCGGCGCGCCGGCGGTGAAATACCGCGGAAACTGATCCACCGGCGGCCAGGCGCGCGGCGCGAGCGCAAGGGTTGCCAGAGCGGTGTGAACTTCCTCCAAGAACTGCTCTACTTTCTCTTCCGGAACGCCGCCATTGAACAGGACCGCCCAGGCGAGCCCGTCGGCCTCAACGCGCAG
>CAKZVG010000208.1 GCA_937921835.1 uncultured Bryobacteraceae bacterium
TGGCGCCGATGCCGATCTGCCGGTAGCCGGTGATCCCCATGCTGCTCATCCCGCCCGGCAGGGTGTCGTTGCCGCCCTTGATGCCGTACTTGCGATTGAGCAATTCGCCGTTGAGCCACTTGGGGTTGTCGCGCTTAAACAAAGCGAAATTCCAGCCGCCCCGGAGCGACATGATCAGGTTGGGGGTCCAGATGTGGTTCCAGTTCGCGCCCGTATTGTAGCCCTCGGTGATCCAATCGTAGGCGTTGTTGCCGATGGCCGGTCCGGGCAGCGCCGGCACGGCCGGGTTGTCCTCGTCCTGCTTGCTCAGCCGCCAACTCACGTTGTCGCGCCCGCCGAGGTTGAGGTCGGTCTTGAAGTCCCAGCGCTGGTGGTCCTGCTTCACCGGCGCCTGGTAGATAAAGTTGGCGCTGAGGCTGGAATTCTGCGGCGCCGGGTAAAGCGCCACCAGCGTACGGGCGAGCGGATCGATGCGGCTCGATGGAATCAGGTTCCCGGGGAAGGGAGCGCGGGACTGCGGATCGGTGAGCGCCAGGTTGCGGTCCGCGAGCAGCTCGCCGAAGTCCCCGGAGCGCATGCGGGCCGTGGGAAGGGTGCTCGAGGTGGTGCTGCTTTCGCGCACCTTGGTGGCTTCATAGTCGCCGAAGAAGAACACGCGGTTTCTTCCGTCGAAGAACCGGGGAATGTAAACCGGCCCGCCGAGGGAAAGCCCGTACTGGTTGCGCTTGAAGGATGGCTTGGGTTTGTCGGGCGGGTCGAAGAAGTTCTTGGCGTCGAGCTTCTCGTTCCGCAGGAACTCGAACGCGGAGCCATGCAGGTCGTTGGTGCCCGACTTGAGGGTCACGTTCACGACGCTGCCCATGGCGCGCCCGTATTCGGCGGAGTAGGCGTTGGTCTGGACCTTGAACTCCTGGATGGCGTCGATGGAGGGCTGCACCATTTCGCTGCGCCGCTGCGCGCCGGCCAGTTCCACGCCATTATTATCGATGCCGTCCAGCATGAAGTTGTTCTGCGTGATCCGCATGCCGCCGCTGCTGAAGCCTTCGTAGCGGCTGCCGGGAGCGGGTTGAACCGTTCCCGCCGAAAGCAGCGCGAGCTGGTTATAGTTGCGCCCGTTGAGCGGCATGTCGACGATGCGCTGGTTCTCGATCACCTGCCCCCGGCTGGCCTCCGAGGTGTTCAACTGGACCACGGCGGCGGTCACCTGGATTTGTTCGGTGATGGCGCCGACGTCGAGCGTGAAATCGAGCTGCGCGCGCTGATCGACTTCGAGCACGATGCCCGAGCGCTGGATCGACTTGAAGCCTTGCTGCTCAACCGTAACCCGGTACTCACCCGGCGGCAGCAGCGGGACGGCGTAGTAGCCGACGGAATTGGCGGTGACGGTTCTGGCCACGCCCGTGGCCACGTTGGTGATGGTGATCGAAGTTCCGGGCACGACCGCACCCGTGGAATCCGTGATGCGGCCGGAAACGGTGGCGGTCTGCGCGTAGGCGGGAAGCATCAGGATGGCGGAGACCACCGCCGCCGCCGCGAGGCGGACAACGAACAATCGTGGCATTGCAAGTAAACCTCCAACCAGCTTGGTTTTGAGACACGGTATCACAAAGCCGGGACTCGCGCTTGCCCGGGGGCGGCGGGAGTGCTATTTCTGAGGGGCGGCCATGCTGCGCTTCGTCTACTCGACCCGGATCGGCGCTCCGGTGGAAGTCGTGTTCGCCTTCCATGAGAAGCCCGAGGCATTGGAACTCCTGACCCCGCCCTGGCAGAAGATGGAGATCGTCCACCGCGAGGGCGGGATCCGGCCAGGCGGCGAAGTGGAGTTCCGGCTGCGCTTCGGGCCATTCTGGCTGCGCTGGCGCGCGCGCCACGGCGAGTACCAGCCGAACCGCCTGTTCACCGATGAGCAGGTGTCGGGTCCGTTCCGCAAATGGATCCACCGGCACCGTTTCGCGGCGGTGGACGGCGGTACGGAACTCAGCGACGAAATCGAGTGCAGCCTGCCCGGCGGCGCGCTCACCGACCTGCTGTTCGGCTGGCTGGTCTCATTCCAATTGGCGCGGCTGTTCCGTTTCCGGCACCACGTCACGCGCCGCGTCGCTGAGCGGATGGCGCGGGAGGCCGCGGAGCCGCCGGCGGCCGGGTAAGTCAGTCGCGGACTCGCGTCACCTCGCAGAACCCCTCCTCGAGCGACGGCGGGACCAGACGCTGCGCCATGCGCCGCACGGCCTCCTCGGGCACCACCCGCCCGCGCCCGCGGTTGCGTTCCAGGCACACCTCCAGCGGCACGTCGAAGAACACCGCCTCGGCGCGGGCGCCGTACCATTCGGCGATCTTGACGTAGGGGCGGCGCTCCTGCCGGGTGATGTTGGTGGCGTCCACCACCGTCACCGGGCGGCCGAGTTCCAGCCGCCGCCGCAGCAGGTAGCGCAGGGTGGCGAAGACCGCCCCGTGAATGGACTGATCGTTTTCATCGTCGGCCAGCAGGTGGCGGATCTGGTCCGAGGAGATCGTCGCCAGGCCCTGGCGCCGGCTCCAGGTGGACTTGCCCGAGCCGGGCAGCCCGACCAGGACGATTACCCTCGACCGCGCCGGCCCGGGAATCGGCGGCCTCCCGTCACATGATGGCCGTGGGCGGCGCGGGCTCGTCGGCCCGCCCGGCGTTGGCAAGCGGCACCCGCACCATGACGAAGCCGACCAGCACCAGCACCGCCAGCCCGGCCAGGATCGAGGGATGCGCGAAGAACTCCGGCAGCGGCCACTCGAAGAACCGGAAGGTAGCCACCAGCAGCCCGGTCATGGCCTCGCCCGCGATGAGACCGGAGGCGGTGAGCACGCCCGCGTTCTCCACCCGCGCCTTCTGTGCGTCGTTGAAGCCGCGCTTTTCGCGCGCCGTGTCGGTGATCCAGCGGACGATGCCGCCCAGGAAGATCGCGAACGTGGTTTCAAGGGGGAGATACATACCCACCGCGAACAGCATCGGGCTGCGCACCTGCACCATGATGAGCGCGAAGCCCATGAAGATCCCGGTCACCACCAGCGGCCAAGGCATGTCGCCGCCCACGATGCCTTGCGCCAGCGAGGCCATCAAGCCGGCCTGCGGCGCCGAAAGCTGCCGGTCGCCGAAGCCGATCCCGCCCGCCTTGATGTTGCCCTCGTGCAGCACCAGCAGCGGGAAGTAGAGCAGCAGGCTGGCGAAGGCGATGCCCAGGAAGTCGCCGATCTGCATGCTGCGCGGCGTGCCGCCGAGGATATGCCCGACTTTGAGGTCCTGCAACATCTCGCCCGCCACCGCGGAGGACACGCAGACCACCGCCGCCACGCCCAGCACCGCCGCCACGCCGCTCATCCCGGAAACGCCGATGGCCACCATCAGCAGCGCCGCGATGATCAGCGTCGAAAGCGTCAGACCCGATACCGGGTTGTTCGAGGAGCCGATCATGCCCACCAGGTTGCCGGAGACGGCGGCGAAGAAGAAGCCCAGCACCAGCATGACCGCCGCCGCCACAACGCCGCCCGGGATGGTGCCGGAAAAGTAGGTGTAAAGCAGGATCATGCAGAGGAAGGTCGCGCCCAGGCCGAGGAACACGGTCCTGGAACCCAGATCGCGCTCGATGCGGCTGGCGGCTTGGGTCTGCGCGCCGGATTTCTTCAGGTCCGAGACGGCGCGCCGCAGGCCGATGCCCAGGCTCTTGCGCATGCGGAAGAGCGTGTAACTGGCGCCCACCAGCATCCCGCCCACCGCGATGGGCCGCACGATAAAGCGCCAGACGGTTCCGGCGAGGCCGCCCCAGTCCTCTTCCGTAGCGCCGGCCGGAAGCGTCGCCGCGAGCTGCGGCCCGAGGAAGTAGATCAGCAGCGGAATCATCAGCCCCCAGGCCAGCACGCCGCCGGCGAAGTTGAGCGCCGCCAGCTTCGGGCCGATGATATAGCCCACGCCCAGATAGGCCGGGCTGATGGCGGGCGCCGACGCCGCCGTCACCCCGCCCACGCCAAGCGACTGCACGCCCTCGCCGCTGCCCAGCCGCACCGCGCTGCGTCCAAGCTGCCCGATTTGAATGAAAAACTCCTTGCTGGCCGCGAAGAGCTTCACCACGCCCGCGAAGTACACCAGCGCGCCGAAGCCCATGGCCTGGAACAGCAGCTTGGCCGCCGCGCTGCCGCGCTGCCCGGCCTTGTGGATCTCCGACGCGGCCACGGACTCGGGAAAGGGCAACTCCCGGTCCTCCACCATGACCCGCCGCAGCAGCGTGACGAAGAGGATGCCGAGCGCGCCGCCCACCGCCATCAGCGCGGTCGATTTCCAGTAGGCCTCGGGC
>CAKZVG010000209.1 GCA_937921835.1 uncultured Bryobacteraceae bacterium
TCGCCTTCGCCCTTCAGGATGTAGACGTCGGTGGCCGCGGCCTTCCGCAGGTTCTGCTGATTGACGGTTCCGTCCTCGGAGAGATTCTCGGCGAACTTCAACGTGACGCGCGCGCCGCGCTCGCCCCGCACGCGCAATTCCGCCCATCCGGCGAGGTTCTGCCCGGTGTCGAAGACGAACACCCCGGGGCGCGGCTCCTTCACCGTGCGCGGGCGGAGCGTCTCGACGATTTGAATCGGCTCGATCATTTGCGGCGCCAGTTTTCCGCCGGGCGCTTCCACCGGGTGCGCCGACTGCCACGCCTCGACGCGGTCCGTAGGATTGCGGCGCCCGCCGGGCTGGTCCCAGCCCGGCTTTTCGAGCCGCGCGTCGTAAACCTCGCCGTCATAGATGCTGTTGGCGACAATGGGGCCGCTGGTCACGTACCAGCGGTCCTGAACATCGGCTTCGATGCCGCGCGTGAAGAACGAAGCGGCCGAGCCGTCTTCGTACACCACCTCGAGTTGCGCGAGGATTTTGGGCATCCCGTACCAGCCGCCGCCGGCGATGACGCCGACTGTGTTGTCGCCGGTCCTGAGGGCGGCCGTCACGTCGTAGGTCGAGTACAGGACGCGCTTGCTGTAATCGGTCGGAGCGGGATCGAGAACGCGATCGCCGACGCGGACGCCGTTGATGCGCAGTTCGTAATAGCCGAGTCCCGCAATGTAGGCGCGCGCCTGGCGGACCGGTTTGGGCAGCGGCATGTCGTAGCGGAAGTACAGCGCGCGTCCCGGCCAGCCGGGTGTGAAGCCCAGCCACGCGGCTTTCCAGTCCCGCGGCGAGAGCAGCGCCGTCTCCCACCAGGCGGTTTCACTGTAGGGGCTGGGATGGCCGTCCCTGTCCCAGACGCGGACCTTCCAATAGCAGCGCTGCCTGGAAGCCAGCGGCTGGCCGCGATACTCGACCTGAATGGAATCCGCCGACGCCACCCGGCCCGAATCCCACACCTCGGCGCGGTTGGCGCGCAGCGCTTCTTCGCTGCCCGCCACCAGGATCTGGTAGGCGGTCTGCCGTTCGCCGCGCCGGTCCGACTCGAGAACCCAACTCAGACGAGGCCGCGCCGTGCCGATGCCGAGCGGGTTGACGGCATACTCGCAACGGAGATCCTTGACCGTAACCGCCGCCGCAAGCACGGCGGAGGAGAAGACGAAGCCCGCGGCAAACAGCCCTGGTCGACGCATCGGATTCACCTCGCCCGGCGCAACCGGTCCGCGCTACTTCTTCCGGCGGCGGGCCTTCTCCTGCTCGGCCCACTTCTTGAACTCCTCCTGCATGGCGGGCGTCCAGCGGCTGTCGATCTGGCCCGGTGAGTACTTGCCCTCGCGCAGCATCTGGTGCCCCCAGGCGTCCCGGAGTTGGGTGTTCTCGGAGGAGTCGGCCACCTTCTCGGCCAGGTGGGGCGGGATGAAGGTGAGGCCCTCGGGATCGCTTACCACCACGTCGCCCGGCATCACCGTGACGCCGCCGATGCGGATGGGAACGTTGATGCCAACCAGGGTCACCTCGGCAATGGCGGAAGGATGAACGCCCCGCACGAAGACCTTCTGGCCCTTGATCTCGGAGATCCCCGAGACGTCGCGCACGGCGCCATCGACGATGAACCCGTTCTTCGATTTGGTCCAGATGGAGGTTGCGAGGTTGTCGCCCGCGAAGGTGCCGTCCTTGATCTTGCCGAACAGGTCGACCACCAGGACATCGCCCGGCACCAGGGTGTCGATGACCCAGGAATTCTGCCCGCCGGCGGTGGCCCGGCCTTCTTGCTTGCCGGTCTCCGAGATGAAGGAATGCAGATCCGGACGCGCGGGCATGAAGACCGCCGTCACCACCCGCCCGACGGTCCGGTTGCCGTCGGCGTTCAGTTCCATCCAGTTGCCTTCGAACTGGTTGTTGTAGCGGTTCTGGCGCAGCACGCTCCAGGCTTCTTCCGCGGTGCAGGTCTTGAGGCGCTCGAGGACGGAATCCGGAACCTTGGGACGGCCGTCGGGAAAACGCTCCCCGGTCCATTCGCGGGTGATGGCGCGCCGCTGTTCGGCGCTGAACATGCCAAGCTGCGCGTGCGCGGCCAGCGACATCAGGCTTAGAGAGATCAGAATTTTCGCGATACGATGCATGGGTTTCAGACCTCCGGCAATTGGGAAGTGTATCACAGCGCGCCGCTCAGGCCAGCATCACGGCGGCCGCGCCCAGCACGCCCGCGTGTTGGGCCAGCGCCGCGGGCACGATGGGCGTGTGGCGGGCGTGCTGATTGATGGTGCGCCTCGGGACCCACGCCCGCAGCCGCGCGAACAGCGGCTCGCCGATGCGCGACATCCCTCCGCCCGCGACGATGATGTCCGGGTCGAGCAGACTCACCACGCTCCCCAGCCAGGCGGCGAGCATCTCCGCCACCTCGTCGAGAATGGCCGCCGCGCGGGCGTCCCCGGCCGCCAGAGCGCGTCCGAGCTGCTCGGCCGTCATGCCGTGGCGCTTCTCGATCGCCGTTCCCGAGGCCAGCGCCTCGATGCAGCCCGGCGTGCCGCAGTTGCAGATGACGCCGCTCTTCCAGTCGATGGTGACGTGGCCGCCCTCGGCCGCCGCGCCGTTCTTGCCGTGATAGATTTTGCCGTCGAGGATGATCCCCGCGCCGATGCCGGTGCTGAGCGTGGCGTAGAAGACGCTGGAGTAGCCGCGCGCGGCACCAAACAGGTATTCGGCCAGTCCGGCGGCGTTGGCGTCGTTTTCCACCCGGCACGGCAGCGCGAAGCGCTCGCTCACCAGCCGCGCCAGTTCCACGTTGCGCCAGCCGGGCAGGTTGGGCGGATTCAGCACCACGCCGGTCTTGGGGTTCAGCGGCCCCGGCGCGCAGATGCCGATGCCGGCCACGCCCGGCTCCTCGAGCGCCTGTTCGATGGCCAGCAACACCTGCCGGAAGGAGACCTCGAAGCCCTCCCGGGCCTGAGTTGGCACGAGCACCGGCCGCCGCACGCGGGCGCCCGGGCCCACCACGCCGGCCGCGATCTTGGTTCCGCCGATATCGATTCCCGCGACAGTCATTGGTAGAAGTGTAGCGTGGCGGCGCTGCGCCGCGGCTTCAACGGGCGCGCCGCAGGAAGCCGCGCGGGTTGAAGGTGAGCAGGAACTTCTCCTGTCCGCGGTCCGGCTCGAACTCCGGCGCGCCGCGCAGGAACTCCTCCACCGCCTCCCACGGGCCGGGACCGTGCTTCGGCAGGATGGGGTGGCCGTTGAAGT
>CAKZVG010000210.1 GCA_937921835.1 uncultured Bryobacteraceae bacterium
CTGTACGAAATCAGCGACAAGGGCACAAGCTGGCTGGCGCCGCTGGTTTTCGGCCTCACCCGCCAGTTCACGGGCAATTATCGCGAGGCAATCCTGTCGCTGATTGTCTTCTTCATCGCCGGCGCGCTGGTGTTGTGGCGGGTGGACGTGCGCCGCGCCGCCGAAGAAGCCGCCCGTGGCGGCCGATAGCTCCCGGCGCGGAGCGGGGCGCCTTGTTTGAAGCCGCTCTTTCGTAGTAGACTGAGCGCGGCAACCCCATGCAGAACCTGACCAGCAGAAGAATCTTCCTGGGCGCATCCGGCGCGGCGGCGGCCGGCCTTCTGGGGCGCGCTCAAGCGGGACCGAACAGCACCATCAACCTGGGACTGATCGGCTGCGGCGCGCGCGGAAGGGGTGTCATCCTCCCCAACTTTTCCAGGCTGCCCGGCACGCGCTTCACCGCCGTCTGCGACGTGAATTCCAAGTATCTCGCCGAGCTGCGGGAGAAGGCCGGCGGCTCGCGCGTGGCCGCCTACTCCGACTACCGGAAGCTGGTGGAGGACAAGAACGTCGACGTGGTGATCATCGCGACCAATCAGCAATGGCACGTGCTGCCGATGATCGCCGCCTGCCAGGCGGGCAAGGATGTGTTCCTCGAAAAGCCGCTGGGGCAGTCCATCGGCGAAGGGCGGGTGGCGCTGGCGGCGGCGAAGAAGTACGGCCGCATCATCCAGGTGGGCACGCAGCAGCGCAGCATGGAGCACTACCAGAGGGCGGTCGAACTGATCCAGGCCGGCAAGCTGGGCGAGATCTCCGAAGTGAAGGTGTGGGACTACGAGAACTACTGGCCGGGACCCGGCGCTCCGCCCGACTGCCCGCCGCCAGCCGAGCTCGACTGGGATTTCTATGTCGGCCCTTCGGCCTTCCGCAACTACAATCCCAATATCTATTACAACTACGGCTACGATTGGTTCCGGGTGGCGGGCGCGGGACACCAGGTGGCCTGGGGCGTGCACCATTTCGACGTCGTGCTGTGGGCCATGCAGGTCAAATGGCCCAAGACCGTTTCCGCCACCGGCGGCAACTTCGCCTACACCTCCAATCACGACTACCCCAACACGTTCAGCGCCACGCTCGAATTCGCGCCCGGCGCGGTGGCCAGGCACGGGTTCCTGCTCCAGTACAGCATGCGCACCGGCGGCAAGCGCGAGACCCGCGCGCACACGAAATTGTTCATAGGAACCGAAGCGTCGATGGTGCTCGACCGCGCCGGCTATTCGATCGTCCGGGAAGTGCCGCGCGGCCAGAAGATGGTGTCCACCGGTCCGTTCGTCAACGCGGAGGAGACGGTCCGCCCGGCCGACGACCAGAGCGTCCACTTCGCGGGATTCATCGAAAACGTGCGGCGGCGCCGGCAGCCCAACGCAACCGTGGAGACGCTGCACTACGCCACCGCCGTCGGGCACCTGATGAATATGTCCTGGGAGACCGGGCGCACGCTGCGCTGGGACGGCGAGAACCACACAGTGATCGGCGACCCGGAGGCGCAAAAGCTCGTACTCCGACCCTACCGCGCCCCCTGGAAGCTGGAGGCTTGAGAAGAATGACGCCTGGCATGACGCGCCGGGGGTCGCTGGCGGCGCTCGCTTCCGCCGGCGCCGCCGCGCAACGGCAACAATCCGGGAGCGCGCGCAGCGTGCCGGTGGGAGTTGCAACCACCGACTTCCGGGATCAAACCAATCAGAGCCTGGCCGAAGAGCTCAAGAGCCAGGGCGTGCGCCGCATCCAGTTGTTCTTCACCCAGAAGGACAGCAACTACTGGAAGTATGGCGCGCGCAGCGACCTCAAGGGCATGACGCCCGAACGGGCACGCGAGATCGCCGCCATCTACCGCGCGGCGGGCATTACGATCGACGCGCTGGGGGTGTACGCGACGCTGGTTCATCCCGATCCGGCCGAGCGCCAGGCGCAACTGGCCTACTTCGACGCCATGATGAAGATCGGCGGGCACATGGGCGTGAGCGCGTTTCTGAGCGAGATGGGCCACTACCGTCCGCCCGGGCCGGCGCCGGCGGTCTGCTACGACTGGCAGGACGAGGTCTGGACCACGGCGGTCGCCACGGGCAAGGAACTGGCGCGGCTGGCCGAGGCCAACCAGGCGACGGTGCTGTTGGAGCCGATCTACCGCAGCCTGCTGGCCAGCGCCAAGCGGACGCGGCTGTTTCTCGAGGAAGTCGGCTCGCCGCGGGTGCGGGCGCAGCTCGATCCGGCGAATTTGCTCGAAGTGAACGATCTCGAGGAGATGTTCGCGCAACTGAAACCCTGGATCGGGGCGATCCACGCCAAGGACCGCAAGCTGCACGTCACCAAGGGAGTGGCGGCCGGGGAAGGCGATCTCGATTACCGCAAGTTCGTCCGCCTGGCGGCCGGGCACGCGCCCGGCATTCCGCTGATCATCGAGTACGCGGGCACGAAGAACTACCGCCAGGCGCTTGAGCATCTGCGCAAGGCGCTGCGCGAGGAGGGAATCCGGGAGGCGTCATGAGCGGGGGGCTTTAGAGGGCCGCGCCCGCGTGTGTCATCCCGCTGGCCGCCGGCGCCGCTGATCCGCCAGCGGCGGACCGGCGGCATCGGGGGAGCATAGGATAGGAACATGCACCGCAGAGACTTTCTTCAAAGCGCGGCGGCCGCTCCGGCGGTCCTGGCGCGGGGTTTGGCCGCATCGCGGCCGCCGAACATCGTTTTCATCCTGGCCGACGATTTGGGCTACGGCGAGCTCGGCTGTTACGGGCAGAAGCTCATCCGCACGCCGCGCCTGGACCGGATGGCCGCCGAAGGGCTGCGCTTCACGCAGTTCTACGCCGGCGCCACCGTGTGCGCTCCGTCGCGCTGCGTGCTCATGACCGGCCAGCACCTGGGGCACTGCCACGTGCGCGGCAACGCCACCGGCGCCATGATCGAGCAATCCCTGCGCAAGGAGGACACCACGGTCGCCGAGGCGCTCAAAACGGCCGGCTATGCCACCGCGCTGATCGGCAAGTGGGGGCTGGGGGAGATGGACGAGCCCGGCCATCCGCTGAACAAGGGCTTCGATCATTTCTTCGGCTACCTGAACCAGGTCCACGCGCACAATTTCTGGCCCGAATTTCTGTGGCGCAACCGGGAGCAGGTGAAGCTCTCAAACGTGGTCGAAAAGGCGCCCAAGACCTACGGCGGCTTCCAGGGAGGCTGGGCCAAGGTCCGCCGGGAGTACTCGCAGGATCTGCTCACGAAGGAGGCCCTCGGCTGGATCGATTCGCAGAAGAACAATCCGTTCTTTCTGTACCTGGCGCTGACGCTGCCGCACGCCAACAACGAAGCCACGCCCGCGCTGGGAGACGGCTCGGAGGTCCCCGATCACGGCATCTACGCCGCGCGGGACTGGCCGAATCCCGACAAGGGGCAGGCCGCGATGATCTCCTACATGGACCGCGACGTTGGCCGCCTGCTCGATCACCTGCGAGCGCTGGGGCTGGCGGAGAACACGCTGGTGATCTTCTCCTCCGACAACGGGCCGCACAACGAGGCGGGACACAACCCGGCGCGCTTCAATCCCTCCGGTCCGCTGCGGGGCATGAAGCGGCAGCTCACCGAGGGCGGCATTCGCGTTCCCACCATCGCCTGGTGGCCGGGCCGCATCCAGCCGGGGCGCGTGTCGGATCACGTTGGCTACTTTGGCGATTTCATGGCCACGGCCTGCGAGCTGGCGCAGGCCAGGCCGCCTTCCGGGATCGACTCGGTTAGCTTCGCGCCCGAGCTGCTCGGCCAGCAGGACCGCCAGAAGGAACCGGAATTTCTCTATTGGGAGTTCTACGAGCAGGGCTCGGCGCAGGCGGTGCGCTGGGGCAAGTGGAAGGGAATCCGCAGACCC
>CAKZVG010000211.1 GCA_937921835.1 uncultured Bryobacteraceae bacterium
CTTCGATCTTCTTCTCGGCCACGAGCTGAGCGGCGCTCTCGATGAGCCGCGCCTTGTTCACCTGGAAGGGGATCTCGGTGACGACGATGCATTCGCGGTCGCGGCCCAGTTTCTCGATGGCGGCCCGGGCGCGCAGTTTGAGCGAGCCGCGGCCGCGCGTGTAGTAATCGAGGATGCCCTGCCGCCCGAGAATGAAGCCGCCGGTCGGGAAGTCCGGTCCGGGAACCATTTCCAGGATCTTCTCAAGCGGCGTGTCGGGCTTTTCAACCAGCGCGATGGTGGCGTCGGCGATTTCGCTCAGGTTGTGGGGCGGGATGTTGGTGGCCATGCCCACCGCGATGCCGGCCGAACCGTTGATGAGCAGGTTGGGGATGCGGGCCGGCAGCACCTCCGGCTCCACCTCGCTGTCGTCGTAGTTGGGCCGGAAGTCGACGGTTTCCTTGTCGATATCCTCGAGCAGGGCGGCCGAAATGCGCGCCAGCCGCGCCTCGGTGTAGCGCATGGCCGCGGGCGGGTCGCCGTCCACCGAGCCGAAATTCCCCTGCCCGTCCACCAGCGGATAACGCATCGAGAAGGGCTGCGCCATGCGGACCAGGGTGTCGTAGATGGCCGAATCGCCGTGCGGATGGTACTTGCCCATCACCTCGCCGGTGATCTTGGCGCACTTGCGCGTCGGCCGGTTGTGGGTGAGGCCCATCTCATGCATGCCGAACAGGATGCGGCGGTGCACGGGCTTCAATCCGTCGCGCACGTCGGGCAGCGCGCGGCCGACGATCACGCTCATGGCGTAATCGAGATAGGACCGCCGCATCTCGTCTTCGATGTTGATGGGGATCAGGTTCTTGCCCCCGCCGTCACCCCCCAGCGGGATCTGCGGCGGAGCGCCCGGCGGCGTGGGCGGAGGCGTCATGGGGTTCTCGGGGTTCTCGAAATTGGGCAAGAAAACTCCTTACTTCGACGGGCCTTCGAGGCAGATGGGGCGGACGGATCGCGGCCATCCTTCCACCACCGGTCCGAGCCTGATTGCGATCCCTTATTCTAGCACAAACATGTTTATTTTGAGCGATTTGTTCGCCGGGCGCCGGGCGCTGGGTGGTTGCCCGGCGGCTTGTTCGCAGCCTCGGCCGCCCCGCTCGCGCTTGGCGCCGGAGGGCCGTTCGCCGCGCCCCATGGCGGCGCCAGGCGGCCCGCCGCGGCGCCGCAATTCAGCGCAGGCGGGCGGCCAGAAGCAGCTCGCCGAACCCGTCCTCGAACAGCGGACGCAGTCCGAGCCGCCCGGCCAGGGCGCGGTCCTCCCCGGCCAGCAGGTAGTAGTCCAAGCCCGGCACGGGACCTTCCAGCCCGACGCGGTTCATCGGGATGCCATAGAGGCGGGCGTAGAAGTTGACGGACGGCTCCAGATACACCGTCGCGCCGACCCGCAGCGGCGCGCCGTTCCGCCGCGCCTCGGCCGCCAGACGCCGCATCGCCGTCTTCATGCGCGCCTCGTGCGGCCACTCCAGGTAGTAGCGGGTGTTCCATTGCAGCGCGTACTGCGCCGTGCACAGCCCGAAGAACAACGCCGCCAACGCGAGCGCGGCCACGCGGGGACGGCGGCCCGGCGTCGAAGCCGCGAGCGCGAACGACGCCAGAGTAAACAGCGGGAGGAAATAGATCGCCGTCCGCATGAACGGCAAAGGAACATCCCACAGGCGATGCACCGCTTCGGCCAGGAGCGCCGCTCCGGTGAGCGAACCGCCCGCGAGCAGCAGCAGACGGCCAGGCGCCGCCACCGGCGGCCCGCCGCCGCGCGCCAGGCGCCAGCCCATCCGGGCGGCCGCCACGGCGCTCACAAGGCACACCGCGGCGGCGACGCCCGGCGCGGCCAGCCGCAGCGCCCGGCGCAAGGCCGGAAACGCCACGCCGCCGTCGCTCTGGTCCGGAGTGCTGTGGTAGAAAGAAGCGACCACCAGACCGTCGAGTGTGCCGGCCAGCGAAGCCGCGCCGAAGTAGAAATTCCCCGGGCGCGCGTGAGCGAGCGGAATCACCAGCAGCACGAACGCCACCGCGATGCCGGGAAGCGCGAGCTGGTCGACGAGGCCCGGCACGCCGCCGTGGCGGAGAACCAGCGGCGTTGCGGCCGCAACCAGCGCCGCCCCCGGAAACACGAACACCAGATTCGCCGCCACCGATAGCGCGAGCGCCACCGCGCAGGCCACAAGCCAGCGCCGGTCCGGAGCTTCCGCGTAGCGGTCGAGGAGATACACCGCCCAGAGATACAGGCCCAAGCCGGTCCCGTAGCCGCGGGCGGCCGAGAGATGATCGAGCACGAAGGGATTCAGCGCCAGCGCGGCGAAGGCCAGCAGGAACAACGGCCCGCGGCCGAGCAGCCGCTGCGCCAGAAGCAGCGCCGCGATGAGATACGCCGCGCCTCCGAGCAGGCTTGGGAGCCGCAGGGTGAGTTCGGACACCCCCAGCGCGGCGGCCGAGAGGCGCAGCAGGAGCGTGTTCAGCACATGGTTGTTCGCGTCGTAAAGAGTGAGCACGTCGCGGAATGGTGCGTGCAGGTACAGATTGGCCGTGTAGGCTTCGTCGGTGGTGAAAGACTGCGTGGCGGCGCGATAGACGTTCGCCGCCAGGACAACCGCCAGCAGCGCCAGCGCCGCCGCCTGGCACATTCGACTCACAAACTCCGATGATATAGTAACGGCATGGTTACCCGGAGAACCGCGGCCGCCGCCATCGCGGGCGCGCCATTCATCGGCTGCGCGCGCGCGGCCAGACGCACGAATTTCCTTTTTCTGATCGGCGACGACCACGCCTCTTACGTTCTCGGCGCCGACGGCAACCGGCAAGCCATCACCCCCAACCTCGACCGGCTGGCATCGGAGGGAACCTACTTCGCCGCCAATTACTGCAACTCGCCGGTCTGCTCGCCCTCGCGCCAATCCTTCCTCACCGGTCTGCTGCCGCATGCCGCGGGCGTGACGCGGCTGCCGACCTCGATGCCGCCCGGGAGGACCACGCTCGCGAGCAAGCTCAAAGCGGCCGGCTACCTGACGGCGGCCATCAACAAGATGCACTTCAACCGCCCGCCCGAGCCGGGCATGTATGGCTTCGACGAACCGCTCATCGAAGCCCCGATCGGCAAAGGATGGAACGCCCAGGGCGTCAGCCGCCAGCCGGACGCCTCGGTGCGCACCAAGGTCATGCCCTGGCGCCCCTTCAAGTCCCACGCGCGCGAGTGGCTGAACGCCGCCAACCTGCCCTATCCGCGCTACGACCAGGACATGCGCGCCACCTATGTCGCCCGGCGCGCGGGCGAGTTTTTCGCAGCGAACAAGGACAAGCCGTTCGCCGCCTGGGTGAGCTTCAACGAGCCGCACTCGCCGTTCGACTTTCCCATCGAGGACGCCGGCCGGTTCAACCCGAAGGACTTCGAGGTGCCGCGCGTGGGTCCCGAGGACGCCTGGCAGATCCCGCTCATCTTCCGCGACCTCACTCCGGAAGAGAAGCAGGGCATCATCGCCGCCTACTACACTTCGGCGCACTTCCTGGACCGCAACCTGGGGTAC
>CAKZVG010000212.1 GCA_937921835.1 uncultured Bryobacteraceae bacterium
CGGAAGATCTCCTTGCGGCTCTGGCCGACGGGCTGCGTGACGGTGCCCGGGACCTTTTCGACCAGACCGTAGCCCAGGTCCATTTTGAGGAAGGTGAACCCCTGCTCGCGGCGCTTCTTCATGCGCTCGGCGAAGACGGCGGGATCGTCCGACTGCGGCGTGTCGGCGTAGATCCGGATGGTGTCCCGGAACTTGCCGCCGAGCAACTGGTAGGCCGGCACGTTGTAGACCTTGCCCGCCAGGTCCCAGAGCGCCATTTCCACTGCGCAGACTCCGCCGCCCTGCCGGGCGTGCCCGCCGAACTGTTTGATCTTGCGGAAGATCTTGTCCACGTTGCAGGGGTTCTCGCCGAGAATGCGGCTCTTGAGCATCAGAGCGTAGGTCTTGCTGGCGCCGTCGCGGACCTCGCCCAACCCGTAGACGCCCTGATTGGTGTCGATGCGGATGATCGGCGCGTACATCGGCGCGCGGACCGCCGCCACCCGCAGGTCCGTGATCCGCAACTGCGAGGGCTTGGAGTTGGTATTCACATGTTGCTGGTAGGCCTCCAGAGTGGAGTCGGCCCAGAACGCCGCCGCCGCGGCGCCCGCGGCGGATTTGAGAAAGGATCTGCGCCCGGACGCGGAGGGACTCCTCCGCGCCGTCCGCCCAAGAAGTGCCTGTAAGGTTGCTTTCACCGACTTCCTCCCGTAACGGCCTATTCTATAGCAAGCCGGGCGGCCGGCGAGTGGACGCGGGCAGGGAACGGCCGGGAAGGTCTGGCGCGGGCCTTCAGCCGCGCTGGGCCAAGGCCGATAGAAGGAACATGAAGCGGTTTCTGGTGGTGTTGCTGAAGACGATGATTGGCTGCGGCCTGCTGGTGATTGCCTACGAACTGTTAATTTGGGCGCACCCGCCCTCGCTCGCCTGGGGGCTCTCGGCGGCGGGGCGCAACGCGCATTGCGGGGCGCTCGGCGGCTACCGCGGGCTGGTGGAACAGGCCAACCAGCGGGCGATGGCCGCCGGACTTGCGAAGCGGCTGACGCCCGGCAAGAAAGAAAGCGGGCTGAAGCAGTTGTTCACGCCGCAGGGAGAATTCTGGATCCCGGAAGGCAGCGAGCAGGTACTGCCGGTGCTGCTGGCGCAGCAGCAGGCCGGGATCTATGGAGAAATCCGGCCGGGTGAGGTGGTGCTCGATTGCGGCGCCCACGTGGGGACCTTCGCCCGCCAGGCGCTGCGCGCCGGAGCCGGGCTGGTAGTGGCGATCGAACCGGCGCCCGACAACGTCGAGTGCCTGCGGCGGGCCTTCAGCGGCGACATTGCGGCGGGACGCTTGATCGTGGTGAGCAAGGGCGTCTGGGACCGGGACGACTCGCTTCCGCTGTACGCCGATCCGGCCAATTCGGCGGCCGACAGCTTCATCATCCGGGGGCCTCGCGACCGGGTGATCGATCGCATCCCGCTGACGACCATCGACCGGATTGTCCAGGATCTCAAGCTGAGCAAAGTCACGCTGATCAAGATGGACATCAAGGGGGCGACGCTGCGCGCGCTGGCCGGCGCCAGCGAAGTCCTCAACAGCCACCGCCCGCGGCTGGCAATCTCCACCGAGGAGGAGGCCGACGCGCCGGCAGACGTGATCGCCGGGGTGGGCCGTCTGGCGCCGGGTTACCAAGCGCGCTGCGGGATCTGCTCGGTCAATCCCGGCCTGCGGCTGATCCCGGACGTTCTGTTCTTCGACCGGCGGCCGGGCGCCTGACCTGTTCCGCGCCCCGGGGAATCCGGGTGGGCGGAAGGGCCGGAATGCGAAAGAAATCTGGTCCGTGTGTGCCGCCCGGGCGGGCTCCCCGTCATAATAGAGTCAGGAGGCTGCAATTTCCGAACTTTTGGCCGGCGCCCGCCGTCTGAAGGAGAGGGAGTTTATTGTCCGTGAAGCGAAAGTGGAAAATCACAATCTTCGTAACTCTGCTCGTGGTCGCGGGCGTCTCCATTTTTGCGAGTGTCAAGTACAGCCAGCGTGGCATCGTCGCGGTTCAGACGGGGCGCGTCACGCGCTTGGACCTGACCTCGCTGGTGACCGCCTCCGGTGAGATTAAGCCACGCAATTACATCAACATCGGATCGAACGCCATGTCTCCGGCGCGGATCACGGACATTCTCGTTCGGGAGGGTGACCGGGTGAAGCGTGGACAGTTGCTGGCGCGCCTGGAGTCGGTACAGCAGGAAGCCGAAGTGGCCGCCCAGCGAGCCGCGCTGAGTTCGGCCGAGGCGGAATCCTCCTCCGCTGAAGCGGCCTTGCGCGCCGCCGACGAGAACCTGCGGACCGGCGAGGCGTCGCTCGACCGCGCCAAGGCCGAGCAGGAACGCGCGCGGCTGAACTTTCAGCGCGCGCAGAAGCTTTATGACGAGAAGCTAATCTCCCGCCAGGAATACGACCAGCGCCGGGCCGAGTTCGACGCCCTGACGGCGGCCGTGCGCGAAGCCGAGGCCCGCATTTCGCAGTTCCGGGCGCAGCGCTCTCAACTGGCCGCGCAACTGGCCGGCGCCCAGAAGCGGATCATGGTGGCGCAAGCCCAGTTGCGACGGGTAACCGACGTGCTGTCGCGGACCCAGTCGGTGTCTCCCATCGACGGGATGGTCACCAACCTCCCGGTGCGCGTCGGCGAAACCGTGGTGCCGGGCATCCAGAACTCGCCAGCGAGCCTGATCATGACCATTGCCGACATGTCGCTGATCACCGCCGAGGTGAAGGTGGACGAGACCGACATCGTCAATGTCCGGCTGGGCCAGACCGCCGACATCGCCATCGACGCCATGCCCAACCGGAGCTTCAAGGGGCGGGTCATCGAGATCGGCAACACGGCGATCCTGCGCTCGACCGGGCTGGCGGCCTCCCAGAGCGCCATATCGAGCCAGGAGGCGAAGGATTTTAAAGTGGTCATCGCAATCGACGACCCACCCGAAGAGATCCGCCCCGGGCTTTCCTGCACCGCCAAGGTGACCACCGCCACGCGGCAGAAGGCGCTGAGCATTCCGATTCAGGCTCTGACCGTCCGGCAGCGCGGCGACCTTGAGCCGCAGGACGCGAAGACGGTCCAGGCGGCGGCCAAGCCGGATCCGGCGGCCGAGAAAGCGCGGCGGGAGGAACTTCAGGGAGTCTTTGTGATCGAGAACGACAAGGCCGTGTTCAGGAAGGTTGAGACGGGCATCACGGGGACCACCGACATCGAGGTGCTCTCCGGCCTCAAAGAGGGCGAGCAGATCGTCACCGGCAGCTACCGGGTCATCCGGACGCTGCGCAACCAGGCCCGGGTGAAGGTGGACAACCGCGCGCCGTCCAAGGCCGAGAGCTGAGGCGTGGGGGTTGTCCGGAAGCGGGATAATCGGAAGAGAAGATTATGGCACAGGCAGTCCAAGAAGCAGTCAGCCGCGGCGAGCAGTTGCTCCGCGATGGCATCGTCATCCGCACCTATGATCTCTGGAAAACCTACATTATGGGCGACCAGGAGATCCACGCGGTGTCGGGGGTGGATATCGAGATCCGGAAGGGCGAGTACGTCGCCATCATGGGGCCGTCCGGATCCGGAAAATCGACGCTGATGAACCTGATCGGCTGCCTGGACACCCCCACCAAGGGCGAGTATTACATCAGCGGGCGGCTGGTGAGTTCCATGAACGATGACGAACTGGCCCGCATCCGCAACAAGGAAATCGGCTTCGTCTTCCAGACCTTCAACCTGTTGCCGCGCGCCACGGCGCTGCATAACGTGGAGCTTCCGCTGATTTACTCCGGCATGCCCGCCGAGGCCCGCGCCGAACGCGCCAAACAGGCGCTCCGCCACGTTGACCTGGAGGCGCGCATGTATCACAAGCCGAACGAGCTCTCCGGCGGCCAGCGCCAGCGCGTTGCCATCGCCCGCGCGCTGGTGAACAACCCGGCGATCCTGCTCGCCGACGAGCCGACCGGCAACCTCGACACGGCCACCGGCAACGAGATCATGGCCTTGTTCGAGCGCCTCCACCAGCAGGGAAACACCATCGTTCTCGTGACGCACGAGCACGATATCGCGCTGCACGCCCATCGCGTCATTCACGTCCGCGACGGAAAAGTCGAAAAGGACGAGCGGATCCGCTAGGCGCGGCCCGCTCAGCCGTGCCACCCGCCACGGCACGCCGCCCGGGCCGCCTGATGAAGCGCGCCCGGCGAGGTGATTCGGAAATTGCAGCGTCCCAGTTCGATGTATCCCTGGCGCGCGAGCGCGTTCAGGCTGGCCGAGGTGGTCTCGCGTGTGGCCCCGATCAGACCCGCCACATCCCCCTGCCGCAAGTGAATCACGCTGCCGTTACAATAGCCTTCTCCGGAGCCGTCCGCCAGCCCGCTCAAAAACACCAGCAACCGCTGCCGAACGTTGCGCATGTGGAGCAGTTCAATGCGCCGCAAGGCCTCGGCCCGCCGCAGATCCAAC
>CAKZVG010000213.1 GCA_937921835.1 uncultured Bryobacteraceae bacterium
CGCACCTCCTTTCTGGGAGACAATTGCACGCTGCTGATGCACGACGCGCGCGACGGCGCCCTGATCGCCGCGCTGAACCACGGGCATTTCGGCGTGAAGCTGCACCGCTCGCGCGACGGCGGCGCAACCTGGCAGGAGATCGCGGCGCCGGTCTATCCGGAGCGTCCCGCCGACTACGCGCCGAAGCCGGACGGGCTCGGGCGGCCGCCGGCGGACTGGTCCCTCAAACTGGTCTGGGCGCTCGAGCCCGGCGGCGCGGACCAGCCGGGAGTGATCTGGTGCGGAACCATGCCCGGCGGTCTGTTCAAGTCCGCGGACGGCGGCGATTCCTGGGAATTGAACGCTCCTCTGTGGCATCACCCGCGGCGCGAGGAATGGACCGGCGGCGGAGCGGACCATCCCGGCATCCACAGCATCTGCGTCAATCCGCGCGACCCGGCTCACGTCATCGTGGCCGTTTCCTGCGGCGGCGCCTGGATCAGCAACGACGGCGGGCGCGCCTGGCAGACCGCCGGTCCCGGCATGCGCGCCGAGTACGTGCCGCCGGAACAGCAGTTCGATCCGGTCGCCCAGGATCCACACCGGATGGTTCAGTGCCGCGCCAATCCGGACGTGCTGTGGGTGCAGCACCATAATGGGATCTTCCGCTCCACCGACGCGGCGCGGTCCTGGAGCGAGATCGGCAACGTCACGCCGTCGGCGTTCGGATTCGCGGCGGCCGTGCACCCGGACGATCCCGATACGGCGTGGTTCGTGCCGGCTCTCAAGGACGAGCGGCGGATCCCGGCCGAGGGCCGGGTGGTGGTGAACCGCACCCGCGACGGGGGAAAAACTTTCGAGACGCTCTCCCGCGGCCTGCCGCGGGAGCACGCCTACGATCTGGTCTACCGGCACGCGCTGGACGTCGACGAAACGGGAGAAAGGCTGGCCTTCGGCTCCACCACCGGCGCGCTCTGGGCCAGCGAGGACGCGGGCGATTCCTGGTCCGAGCTGTCCTCGCACCTGCCGCCGGTCCACGCGGTCCAATTTGAGAAACCCGGGGCCTGAAGGCGGGCGGCAGTCCTCAGGCGGTCTTGCTTTCCGCCGTAGGAATGGGGATCGCTTTCGGCTCCAGGCCCGCCTTTGCCAGAATCGCGTAAACCACGAAGCCGGTGAGGAAGCTGTAAACCACGGCCGGCTGAACGTACGGCTTGAGACCCTCGGGCAACGGCAGGAACGGCAGGATGCCGACAAAGAAGCCCAGCGCCCAGGCGGCATAGCCGGCGGCGTTGATGCCCTGCCGGGGTCCGGGCCACTTGCCGCCGGACAGCACGTAGTCGGCCGCCATGGCGCCGCAGATGGGACCGAACGACGCTCCGATGATCACGAAAAAGCCGATCAGGTTCTCGGCTACTCCGGTGACCGCGAGCACCAGCGCTACCGTCACACCCGCCATCGAGGAACCCATGCGCGGCACGCCCGGCAGCATGGTGGCGAAGCTGTTGCCGGCGATGAAGGCGCAGAAGCAGGCGGGCACGATGGAAGCGATGGCGAACAGGAAGAACATGGCCGGGGCCAGGAAACCGCCCATGCTGGCGATCACTTTGTCGAAGGTGAAGTCCGTCATGGCGGGATTCAATCCGTGCGCCCCCGCCACGGCCAGGATGGGCAGGCCACCCGCCACCAGGCTGGCCAGGGCCACGCCGACCCAGCCGCCCTTCCTCACGTCGTCCTGGTTGCGGCTGTTCATGCCGAAGTCGGCGCCCGCCGCGCCCGCGGTGGCGAAGAAGCCGATTACCGCGGCGATCAGCAGCGTGACCGCGGCGAAGCCGTCCGCCGGCTGTTTGGGAACGTAGCTGCCCAGGCCCCCCGCGGTCTGGAAGAAGACGACCAGGATCATCAGCAGCGGGATGGCGTTGAGATACAGCGAGACCTTGGCCACATACTGAATTCCTTTCACGCCGACGTAGGCCATGATATAAGTCCACAACACGGCCACCACGATGAACGCCGCGCTGCCCGCCTCGGCGGGCATCCCCAGGCCGGTGAGGATGAACTTAGTGGACACCGAGGTGCCCACCGAAAACCACCCCACCTGGAGCGCGCCCATCAGCAAACCCGGCATCAGGTAACCGCCGGTGGTCCCAAAGGTGGAACTGCCGACCACATACAACGGGTAACCGGTCTTCATGCCGAGCATGGCCGGCACATAGTAATAGAGCTTGTAACAGAGCACCGCGGCGATAACCAGCCCGCCGATCAGCAGCCAGGGGGAGGCTCGATCCAGCGTGCCGACGGCGAGCTGCATGTAGAACACGACCCAGAGAAACACGCCCGCATAACTGGGCGCGGGGTTCGCGTACCAGGGGGCGCGGTTTGTGGTCGGATTGGGTACGGCCTTCGCGATATAGTCGGGCAACATGGCTACCTTCCGTGGGTTCGAGAGTGGCAAGCCGGAATCCGGCTCGCGGAAGCGGCCAGTATACTACAGCGGGGAGGCGGGGGACGCCGCGCGCCTCCGGTCAGCGCGAGATCAACTCCGGCCCCAGCAGTTCCTGGAGCAGCGGCGTCTCCGGATACGGATGCCCCTTGTACTGGCGGAAGCCTTCTCCGAACGGAAATCCGGCCAGGGCGCCGCAGGCGCGCGTCCACTCCTCCATGGTCTCGAGGTAATCATCCATGCCGTGATGCTTCAACAGCCACGCCCGCTGGCTGGCGTGGCAGGCGAGCATCTCGCGCTTGCTCGCGAAGACGCTCTCGACGTTCACGACGAAATCCGGGCGGACGGTGACGCCCTCGCGGTCGGCGCCCGTGTCCGGGTTCATGAAGTAGAGATGCGGGATGGCCGGCAGCGGCGGCGCGGGCGGCTCGGCGTGGGTGCGGTAGTTGGGCGCCGGCGCCGCGAAGCAGGCGTCGCGGACCAGCAGGCTGGTGGCTTCATGGTCGCACATGTAGTCGGCGGGCGAGGCAGTGAGGACGATGTCCGGCCGGGTGCGGCGCAGCAGCTCCACCACGCGCCGCCGCGAGGGGTCGTCGCTGAAGATGGCGAGGTCGCGGAAACCGGCGCAGAAGTACTCAGCGCCGATGAGCGCGGCCGCCGAACGAGCCTCCTCGCGGCGGATGGCGGCGATCTCCTCGGGCGAATGCTCGGCCGAGCCGCAGTCGCCGGGCGTCATGGTGACGATGGTGACGTGATGGCCACGCGCCGCGAGCAGCGCCAGGGTTCCCCCAGCTAGGATCTCGGCGTCGTCCGGGTGGGCGTGGATGGAAAGGACCCGCTTCGTCATGCCACCGGCCCCCGCAGCGGCCCCCAGTCGGCGGCCAGCAACTTGCCGCGCCCGGCGAGCGAGGAGATCTCGGCCGGCGTCATCGGCCGGAAGGCGCACGCCGCGGCCAGCGCGTCCCGCAGTTCCTTGACGTTGCGGATCCCGACGATGGCCACCGCGACTTCGGGCACGCTCCAGACGTAGCGCAGCGTAGCCTGATAGTTCTCCGGAGCGGCCAGCCTGGCGCCGTTGCGGGCCGGCCCGCCCAGCACCTTCATCGCGATGACGCCGATGCCGCGCCGCCGGGCCTCCGGCAGGACT
>CAKZVG010000214.1 GCA_937921835.1 uncultured Bryobacteraceae bacterium
GCAAGGCGGCCGAACGGGCGCTGCGGCGCCTCCACGCGCGCAAGATCCCCACCACGAAGGCGCCGGTGGTGTTCGAATCCCGCGTGGCGCGCTCGCTCATCGAGCACGTTTTCGAAGCCGCCAGCGGCGATTCCATTTATCGCAAGGCGTCGTTCCTTGCCGGCAGGATGGGCGAGCGGATCGCCTCCGAGGAGGTGACCATCGTCGATGACGCCACCCTACCCGGCCTGTTCGGCACGTCTCCTTTCGACGACGAAGGCGTGCCGTCGCGCCGCACCGTGGTGATCGAGCGAGGCGTGCTGCGCACCTACCTGCTCAATACCTACACCGCGCGCAAGCTCGGATTGAAGACCACCGGCAACGCCTCGCGCGGGCTGGGCGGCGTTCCCTGGGTGGGTCATGGCAATCTATATCTTGAGAAAGGAACCGGCGCGCCGGAAGAGATCCTCCGGCGCGTCCGGCGTGGATTCTACGTTACGGAGTTGCTTGGGTCGGGCGTGAACATCGTGACCGGCGACTATTCCCGAGGCGCGGCCGGGCTGTGGATCGAGAACGGCGAACCCGCCTTCCCGGTTTCGGAGGTGACCATTGCCGGCAACCTGCGCGACATGCTGCTGGATATCGAATCGGTCGGAAACGATCTTGAGTTTCGCACCTCGATCGCTTCTCCGACGCTGCTCATCCGGGAGATGACCGTCAGTGGACGTTAGAACGAAAGCCTCCGAAAACCTCGTCCTGGTGCTTGTGGTGGCGTGTTTTCTGGCCATCGGTGGCGTCGCCTGGTGGTGGCTGCACCAGCCGGCGCCGGCGCCCCCGGCCATCGAACTCACGCCCGAGGCCAAGGCCTACGTTCGCTACCTCGGCCTGTCCGACGTCGAGATGAAGGCCACCGAGAGCATCGCCACTCAAGCCCTGGTGGAAATCACCGGCAAGATCAGCAACAAAGGCGACCGGCGGCTCGATCAGGTGGACCTCAACGCGGTGTTCTACGATCCTTACGGCCAGGTGGTGCTGCGCGAGCGGGTGTCGATTGTACGCCCGCGCACGGGCGGACTCGCTCCCGAAGAGACCAAGAGCTTCCGGCTGGCCTTCGACAACATCCCGCAAAGCTGGAACCAGGCGATGCCGCAGCTTGTCATCGCCGGCATCCGGTTCTGACCCGTTCCAACCTCCATGCCGCATGTACTGCTCGTCGATGACGATGCCGATCAGCGCGAAATCCGCCGCCTGCTGCTTGAGCGCAAAGGATACCGAGCCTCGGAGGCGGCCACGCCCGCCATGGCGCTGAAGCTCGTGAAACAGATCCGCCCGGACGTGGTGCTCGCCGATCTGCGCCTGCCCTCGGCCGAAGACGGCTGCGCCCTGATCCGCGGACTGGCGGCGCTGGCGCCGGAGCTGCCCATCGTGGTACTCACCGGATTCCCCAACGATTTGAAAGGCCGGCCCGAGGCGGCGCTGGTGCGGCAGATCGTGAAGAAACCCTGCCGGTCCCAACAACTCCTGGCGCTTCTGGAGCGCTTCGCGCCGGAACGTGATTGAACCCGTGGACCTGAGGATCAAGGTGATTCCGAAGAGCTCGCGGAACGAGATCGCCGGGCGGCTTGCGGACGGCACGCTGCGCGTGAAGGTGGCCGCTCCAGCCGAGAAAGGCAAGGCCAACGCGGAGTTGCGCTCCTTCCTGGCGCGGCGGCTGGGAGTGGCGAAGTCGGCGGTGACGATCGTTGCCGGGGAGACTTCCCACCACAAGCTGGTCCGCGTGGAAGGCGGCGGAAGCGACTGGCTGAAGCGCCTGGCTCCGGACGGCCCGGAGACCTGAGGCGGGTTTCAGGCGACTCTGGCTACAGGCTGGACGGAAGCCCGCTCGCGGGAGAGCGCCGCGCGGATTCCCAGCTTGGCCGACAGGCCGCGGCCGGCGGTGCGGCGCGCGCGCAGCAGGCGGATGCGGACGGCGGTCTCCGACCAACCCTGGCTGGAGGCGATCTCCCGCACTTTGTAACCCTGCAAATAGTGCCATTCAAGCACCTTGCGGTCGTTCCGCCGGCAGTTGGCCAGAATGCGGCGGGCGTCGATGCCCGCCAGATTCACGCCCGGGTGGGCGGCGAGTTCCGGCAGCGTCTGGAGAACCGGTTCGCGGCGCATCCAACTGCGATGGATGTTCAGCGCGATGCTGTTGAGCCAAGTCAGCAGCATGCCGGGATTGCGAAGCTGCGCCAGACGCTCCCAACCCTTGACCCAGGCCGCCTGGGCCGTTTCCCGCGCGTCGTCGTAGGGCAGACCTTTTGAGACCAGAAACCGCACCGTCAGTTTGTAGCTTCGCTGATAGGCCGCCCCATATTCCTCGCGGGTCACGTTCTTTTCCCCCAGTTCCAGTGGCGGCGTCCGGCAGCCGCAAGTCACCCTGTCGCTTTTCCTGAGCACGCCTCGCGCCAGAACGGAATCTGACGGATCAGCCGCAGTTCGGAGGAGCGGCGGAGTTCTCTCCGCGCCGCCCGGGGAGGTAACTTTTACCGGCCGCGGAAGATTTTGCCGTAGGGAGGGTATCGGGAGGCAGACGGTGCGGCGGTGGCGCGGGAGCCGGCGGCGGCGCCAAGCTGGCAGAGCGCGGCGGAAGGCGGCGTCATCGGCGCCGGCTCGATTTGGCGCATCAATTGCGATGCGGAAATGGTCCGGTTTACGCGTCTCTAAGTGTACGAGTGTCCGGTCTAAGCCGGGGATCGGGCACGAAGGCAGGAGCCGGCAGCGGAGGGATGGGACGAATGAAGCCGGAGTCAGGTCAGCAGGAGGTTCCGCTACACCCGCGGGAGATTGACGGGGTTCCGGCGGGGGCGATCCGGGCGCAGTTGCAAAGGATTGTCGAGAGTGAGACTTTCGCCCGTTCGGAGAGGATGCGGAGCTTTCTGAGCTTTACGGTCCAACAGGCGCTGGAAGGCCAGGCGGACCGTTTGAAGGAGTATGTGATCGGGGTGGAGGTATACCGCAAACCGGAGACCCTCGATCCGCGCTACGACCCGATTGTCCGGGTCGAGGCCGCACGGCTGCGCGCAAAGCTGCGCGACTACTACGAAACCGAGGGAACGACGGACCCGGTGACGATCGGTTTCCGCAAGCGCAGCTACGCGCCGGTGTTCGAGTTCCGGCGAGCCGTGGCGGCAGCCGTGGGCGCGGCGGCGAACGGTGGCGCCGCTTCGGTGGCGGTCCTTCCGTTCATGGATATCAGCCGAGACGGCGACCAGGAGCACTTCTGCGACGGGCTTACCGAGGAGGTCATCCACGCGCTGGCGCAAGTGGCGGGCGTGCGGGTGGTGGCGAGGAGTTCGGTGTTCCAGTTCAAAGGGCAGGCGCTGGACGTGCGCCGCATCGGCGAGCAACTGGGCGTCGGGAGCGTGCTGGAGGGCAGCGTCCGCACGGCCGGCCAGCGGGTGCGGATCACCGCGCAGCTCAACAGCGCGTTGGACGGATACCACCTGTGGGCGCGGACCTTCGACCGGACGCTCGGCAACCTCATCGGGATTCAGCAGGAGGTGTCGAACGCGATCGCGGACCGCTTCCGCGAGCAACCCGCGGCGATGACGGTGGCAGCGGGACGCGGCTGAGACGGCATTATTCCCCGGCGGCGCGTTTCCGGAGTTCGTCGGCGAAAACAGCCAGAATGATCACGGCCCCAATCAAAGCCTGCTGGAGGTAGGGGCTGATCCCGAGCAGATCGCTTCCGTTGGAGAGCAGTCCCATGATGAAGGCGCCCACCAGGGTGCCGGGGACGCTGCCCGCCCCGCCGCGCAGACTCCCGCCCCCGATCACCACCGCCGCGATGGCCTGCAACTCGTAGCCCTGGCCGGCGGTGGGCTGGCCGGTCATCAGGCGGGAGGCTTCGAGCATGCCGGCCAGCCCAGCCAGCAGTCCCCCGATGGTGTAAACGCTGGCGGTGTGGAAGGCTAACGGAACGCCAGCGTACCAGGCGGCCTCCGGGTTGCTGCCGATAGCGAACGCATAGCGTCCCAGGCGGGTTCTTTCGAGGATCGCGTGCATCGCCAGGGCGCAGGCGGCCACCACCCACAGCGCAACCGGGACCCCGAACAGCGCGCCGCCACCCAGGAAACCGAATCCGGCAGGCACCTGGTGAACGGGCAATCCATCCGAGATGATCAGCGTGATGCCGCGCGCCATGCCGAGCGTGCCGAGCGTCACGATGAAGGGGTTGATGCCGAGACGGGCCACGAGCAAGCCGTTGGTGAGTCCCCAGGCGGCTCCGGCGGCGGCCCCGGCCGCGATGCCCAGAGCGACGGGCAGGCCGCGCTCCATGGCCATGGTCCCTATCAGGCCGGCGAAGGCGAGCACGGCGCCGGCGGAAAGATCAATCCCTCCGGCGACGATGATGAGCGTCATGCCGAGCGCAAGAATGTTAATGACCGCCGTCTGCCGCGCCACGCTGGCAAGGTTGGTGGCGGTGAGGAAATGGGGCGAGGCCAGCGAGAGCGCCACCAGGAGCACTCCAAGGGTGAGAAAGGGCAGAAGCCGCTGGATCATGCCGCGCCCGCTCCGTCCGCCGCGTCCGGCAGAGCGTGGCGGAGGATCTCCTCTTGCGGCGCGCCGCCGGGTAATTCCGCCACGATGCGGCCCTGCCGCATGACCA
>CAKZVG010000215.1 GCA_937921835.1 uncultured Bryobacteraceae bacterium
CGGCGATCGCACCACCGGCTCGATCGTCACGGAACGTCGCGGCCCCTCGGGGGACTTCGTCACCGTCCAAAAGCAGTCCATCGAACGCGTCAAGCAAGGCGAACGCACCACCGAGACCGTGGTCCTCTACGACGGCTCGGGCATGGGCGGCTTGCAGCCCATTCAGCAGACAGTGGCCACGACCGACAAGCAGGCGGACGGCTCAGTGACGACGCAGGTTGATCTCTACACCCGCAACCTGCCAGGGTTGGCGGCCGACGGCAAACTGCTGCTCCGCGAACAACAGTTGATCCGCAAGGTTCCCACCGCCACCGGGGCGGTCGAAACCGTGAGCTTCCGCCACGCGCAGGCCGACGGCAGCATGCCCAAGGATGGCTTCAAGAAAGCTTCCGAGCGGGTCTGCGTGGGCGAGTGCAAGTAGCCCGCGGCTACCCGTGGCCGAGATACATCAACCACCCCAGCCCGAACAGCGCCAGCACGAAATAGCCGAAGGTCTGCAAGCCGTAAATGAGCCGCTCCCGGTCGGTCTTCTTGGTGACGACGCCCAGCACCACCGAGGTCAGGAAGGCGAACAGCAGCGAGGCCTCGAAATGCGACAAGGTCATTTTGGGCATCAGTCTTTCTTCCCCGTGGCGATGTCGTAGGCGTCCACCATCGCCAGTACGTTCAGCAGTCCCGCTCCCACCAGGAACTTCGTCCCGTAGTCATAAGCGTGCCCGGCAACGTCGGGCTGGTTATAGCCGAGCCAGACCGTCAGCAGGTACAGGATGCCCGCGCACAGGTCGGCGATAAAGCCGCCCACGTAGATGATGGTGGTCAACAGGTCGCCGGTCTGGGGCTGGAACATCGTGCCGCGCATCAGCAGTCCGAGCACGAACATCAGCACCACGCAGCCAGCCAGCAGCGCGCCCCGCCCGCGCCGTCCGAGCAGGAAGTGGCCCCCGCCGGGGATCAGCCAGCCGAGCGCCACCACATGAGCCCACTGCCGGAGCGGCGGCAGCGGCTCCTTCGGCTTCTTCTCTTTCGACATATTGGAGGTTTCAGTTCCAGTCTATCGCATCGCGCCTGGCGGCTGGCTGGCAAGCGTCTCCAGGGCGGCGAGCGTGCGCGCCTTTTGCACTGCGTCTACGATCAGGTAGCGGTGGGTGCCGCCGGCCGCGGCTTCAAACGCGGTCACTCCCTGGTCATCGACGCGAATGCGCCCGGGCGGCGAGAGGGAAAAGTAACCGCGGTCCGGGCGGACGGCGTAGAGCGCCGAAGTCAGGTCCCAGACCGGCCGGTCGTACGGCATCTTCTTGTACGCCCGGTAGGCGTCCGCGACCGGATGGTTTTCGACATAGCGGAAATCCTCCTCGATGCTGCGCGCCGGATAGAGAATCGCGGCCCCGACCTCCCAGCCGCTGGCCACGATCTCCCCCGGCCATTCGCCGAACACCTTCCTCGCCGCCGGAATGTCGGTTTGCACGTTGTACTCAGGCGGTCCGGTGGGGAAACGTCCGGCCATCGCCGAGAGCAGGCGCACCTTGCGCTTCACCAGTTCCCTCCCGCTCAAGGGACTGGCCGCGTCGGGCGGGGAGTCGAGCAGGCGGGCCAAGTTGGTGCTGAAGCCGACCTGCACCACCACCACCGAGGCGTCCTTCTCTCCGGCCAGCGCGCGGCGCAGCACCGCCACCGCGTCCGGGGCGCGCGCGCCGTCCTCGATCGCCCGCGGGTAGAGCGGCGAGCCGTCCGCTTTCCTCCGCTGGCAGGGAATCTGGATCATGGGCGAATCCTTGGGTGTCTTGCCGTTGCGGACCACGCCGACCGGAATCTCCCGCTTCCCGTAGAACGTGTTCAGCAGGCTCACGTAGGGCGCCGCCCAGCGGTTGTCCTTGGTCAGGGTGACGGCGATCAGCCGGCACTCCGCCCGGCTCTGGAGGGCGTGAAGAACGGCCAGGGCGAGTGCGTCGTCGATGTCGTTGCCCATATCGGTGTCGAAGACCACCGGCACGGGACCGGCGGCGGAAAGCGCGCACGCCAGCACGGCGCAGGGCAGCAAGGCGAAGGATCTCATTCCGAACCGATGGTAGCGCATCCGCGCCGGAGCGGGCGGCGCGGCGCTCTTCCCTTCCCTGGCGCTTTGGGGCCGCGCTGCGATACGGTGTCCGGTGAGGGCTCCGCGTATGCTCAATTCCTGGCGGCGCACCACCGCCGCCCTGCTCCTGTTTGGCGTGTCCTTCGGCTTCGTCGAGGCCGCCGTCGTGGTCTACCTGCGCGCCATCTATGAACCGTTGCGCCAGCTCTACCTTCCCTGGGCCGCTCCAGGCGGGCTCTTTCCCTTGATCACACTCGAACAACTGAGCCAAGCCGGACCGCGCTACCAGCAACTGCTGGCCGTCGAACTGATGCGCGAGGCGGCCACCATGGCGCTGCTGGCCTCCATCGCCCTGGCGCTGTCGCGCAATCTGCGCCAGGGGGTGGCCGCCTTCGCCATCGCCTTTGGCGTCTGGGACGCCGCCTTCTACGCCTTCCTCAAGCTGACCACCGGCTGGCCGCCCTCGCTGTTCGAGCGCGATCTGCTGTTCCTGCTGCCCGCGCCCTGGGTGGGACCGGTGCTGGCGCCGGTCCTGGTTTCGGCGGCCATGGCCGCCTGTGGCTTCCTGTTTCTTTGGCGCGAGTGGAACGGCCGTCCGGTACAAACGGCGTTCTGGCACTGGCTGGGCGCCGTGCTCGGAGGCGCGGCCATCGTCGCGTCGTTCTTGTGGGAGGCGAGCGCCGCCGCCCGCGGCGAACTGCCCGGCGCCTTTCCCTGGCCGCTGTTCGGCCTCGGCCTGGCCGCCGGACTGGCGGGT
>CAKZVG010000216.1 GCA_937921835.1 uncultured Bryobacteraceae bacterium
CGCCCGCGCGCGGCCGCCTTGCCCGCCATTCCGGCGGTGGAGAAGATCCTGCTCCATTGTCTGTTTTCCGACGAGCAGACGCGCGCGCGGATCCTGCCGCGGCTGAGAGAGCTGGGAGCGATGGAGGGTTTCGCGGCGCGGCCCATCTTCGAGGCCATGCTGGCGCTCGAGGAAGCGGGGCAGCCGGCCGCATTCGCGGCCGTCGAGGGGCGGCTGGAAGAAAACGCCAAGAGCCTGTTGGCTTCGGTGTTGTTTGCCGATGAAATGGAAGAGGAGATGGATTTCGCGCGCCAGGCGGAGGAGTGCCTGCGGGTTCTCGAGGCCGGCGGCCGCCGCGCCGGCGAGAGCGAACTCCGCGCCCGCGTCAAGGATGCCGAGCGCGCGGGGAACCTGGCCGAGGCGCTGCGATGGACCGGGGAACTGGAGCGGCTGACGCGCACGCGCGCGGCCAAGTGAGCGATTCATCCCGTGGTGTACAATTATTTGGTCCGCCGTAATGAGCGCTGGCTAAGGGGATCCAGTGGGGATTGACGACAAGTACGGCCGGCTGAGGCAACTCATGGAGTCGGGGAAGGCCAAGGGCTTCGTCCTCTATGACGAAGTCAACGAGCTTCTGCCCGACGACATGGCGGCGGGCGCAGAGCTCGAAGATCTCCTGGCGGGTCTGGACGTTGCGGGCGTCGAAATCCTGGAGGAGCCCAAGCTCGACTTCGAGAAGAAGGGCGAGGACGGCGAAGAGTTCGGCGATCTCGACCTGGGCGGGGACGCGGGCGACAAGACCAACGATCCGGTCCGCATGTACCTGCGCGAGATGGGCACGGTTCCGCTGCTCACGCGCGACGGCGAGATCGAACTGGCGCGGCGCATCGAGCGCGGCCAGCGCGCGGTGCAGAAGGCGCTGTCGCGCTCGCCGCTGGTGATTCGCGAACTGCTCCAGCTTGCCGAAGAAGTGAGCAGCGGCGCCATTTCCATCCGCGATGTGCTGCTGCTGCCGGATTTTCTGACGAACGACGAGGGGATGGAGGCGCCGCGGCGGGAGTTTCTCGAGGCCGTCGAGGAGATCGCCAGGCACTACCGGAAGTCGCTGCAATTCCGCCACCGGTTGCAGGCGACTTCGCGCTCGCTGAAGCCCAAGCAGCACCGCGGCCTGCGCTCCTCGCGCGCCAGGGCCATGGTGCTGATCTCGCGCAAGCTGCGCGAGATCCAGTTCTCGCCGCTCATCCGCCGCCGCTTCGCCGCGCGGCTGCGGGCGGCGGTGGAGGAGTTCAAGCCCATCGAACGCGAAATCGCCCGGCTGCAACGGCGCTGCGAGGAACTCACCAGCAACGGCGCGGGCCGGGAGACGCGGCGCGAACTGAAGCAGGCCAGCCAGCGCCTGCAAGCGCTCGAAGCGGAGTGTGGAGCGACCGCGGCCGAGCTGCGCGGCACCCTGCAAACGGTGGAGCGGGGCGAAGCGGAAGCCGAGTGCGCCAAGAAGCAGTTGATCGAAGCCAACCTGCGGCTGGTGGTTTCGATCGCCAAACGCTACACCAATCGCGGCCTTCAGTTCCTGGATCTCATCCAGGAGGGCAACATCGGACTGATGAAGGCGGTGGACAAGTTCGACTACCGCCGCGGCTACAAGTTCTCGACCTACGCCACCTGGTGGGTGCGCCAGGCCATCACCCGCGCCATCGCCGACCAGGCGCGCACCATCCGCATCCCGGTGCACATGATCGAGACCATCAACAAGCTAGTGCGCAGCCAGCGGATGCTCCAGCAGGAGCTGGGCCGCGAGCCGACCTCCGAGGAACTCGCCCGCCGCATGGACCTGCCGGTGGGCAAGGTGCGCAAGGTGCTGCGCGTGGCGCAGGAGCCGATTTCGCTGGAGACGCCGGTGGGTGAGGAAGAGGAGTCGCATTTGGGCGACTTTATCGTGGACCGGCGCGTGACCTCACCGTCGGAGGCGGTCATCAACCTGAACCTGCGCGAGCAGACGGCCGAAGTGCTCAAGACGCTGAGCCCGCGCGAGGAGAAGATCATCAAGATGCGCTTCGGTCTGCAAGACGGCAGCGAGCACACGCTCGAGGAAGTCGGCCAGCACTTCGCCGTCACCCGCGAGCGCATCCGCCAGATCGAGGCCAAGGCGCTGCGCAAGCTCCGCCACCCCAGCCGCAGCCACCGCCTGCGGGCGTTTCTCGAAACCGGCTTGAACGACTGAACGCCGCGGCCCGTCTTCCGGCAAGCCTCTCACCACCGAATTCTCAGATCAGGTCCCATGGCTTGCGCGCCCTCCGGCCGAGCAGCTTCGACGCCGCCGGCTGCCCGTTGAACTCCTCGCGCCCGGGGTCCCACTTGAGCTTGAGTCCGGTCTTGAAGGCGATGTTGCCGAGGTGCGCCACGCTGGTGGCGCGGTGGGCGTCCTCGATGGTGGCCGGAGGCGGCGTGCCGTTGCGGATGGCTTCGATGAAGGCCCTTGCGTGCAGCCGGGTCGCGTCGGCGCCCTGCACCCGCGCCCGCCGGGTCCGGTATTCGATGGTCGCGTCCCGCGGCGGCGGCCAGCCGGCGGATTCCGGCTCCGGGTAGACCTCGTAACCCAGACGGTCGATGAACAGCGCGCCGTTCGTGCCGTAGAACGCCATGCCGTTGGGGCGGTCCTCGTCTCCGCGCGCGTTGTAGTAGCGCATTCCGGGAGTCCGCCCGCCCAGCCCGTGCGCGTTCAGATTGCAGGCCTCGTAGGAGAGAATGAAGGCGGGATACTCGTAGGTGGCCTGGAGCACGTCGGGCGTCTCGCCGGCATCTTCAAGGGCGAACCGCCCGGCCGAGGCGGAGACCGCAAGCGGCGCCTGTGCGTTCATGATCTGATGGACCGTGTCGAAGCGGTGCGTGCCGTAGTCGGTGATGTAGCCGCCGGCGTAATCCCAGAACCAGCGGTAGGTGGAAAGGAACCGCTTGCGGTTGAAGGGCCTGAGCGGCGCGGGCCCGCAGTAGAAGTCCCAGTCGAGGCCTTCCGGCGGGGCGCCGTCCGGCTCGCGTCCGATGCCCCGCGGGTGCATGTTGACGTAGTTCCACACCCGCACGAAGTGAACCGCCCCGAGTTCACCGCTTTGCACGAGGCGCGCCGCTTCGGCGATGTGCGGCGCGGAGCGATGCTGCGTTCCGGCTTGGACAACGCGCCCGGCGCGGCGCGCGGCCGCCACCACGGCCTGCCCCTCGCGGATATTGTGCGCCAGGGGCTTCTCGAGGTAAACGTGCTTGCCCGCCTGGCAGGCCAGCACCGCGATGGTGGCGTGCCAGTGGTCGGGGGTGGCGATCAGCACCGCGTCGATGTCCTTGCGCTCAAGAACGCAGCGGAAGTCTTTATAATGCGCCGCCCCGGCGCCCGCCCATTCGCGGGCCTTGAGGGCGTTCGCTTCGTAGACGTCGCATGCCGCCGCGAAGACGGCCCCGGGGGCCTCGCGCATCAGACCGGCCACATAGCGCCCGCGCCCGCCGCAGCCGACGAGCGCCAGCACCACCCGGTCATTGGCGCCCACCGCCGTCCGCGCGGCCGCCGCCGCCAGGAAGCCCCGCCGTTCCATCGCAACGATGATACTCCGAAACCGGAGCCATCGCGCGCGGGGGTTACCGCCAGAGGGGCTGGGGAACGCCGCGCGAGCGTTCGCAGTGCTCGCGCGGAATCTTCAGCCCGTGCTCCGGCATGCGGTCGATGGCGGCTTTGAGTTTGCGGCGGACGGCCTCGTGCCCGGTCAGCGGGCGCTTCTCCTCCGGATCGGCGGCGAAATCGAACAGCCGTCCGTCGCCGTAGAGTTTGTAGCGCCGATCGAAGGCGTAGCGGATCTCCGGATGCGTATACGGCGTGTTGAAGGTTTTCGCGTAGGGGCGCGGGAAATAGTAGTTATAGATGGTCTCCCGCGGGTTGCCTCCGGCGCCGGTAAGTTGCGGCCAGAAACTCCGTCCGTCGAAGGGGATTCCGGAAGGCAGGCGCGATCCCGTGGCCTCGGCCAGCGTGGGCAGGAAATCGGTGAAATCGATCAGGTCGTTCACGGCGCGCCCGCCCTTGACGCCGGCCCCGGCCACGATCAGGGGAACGCGCGTCCCGGCGGAGGTGGGCGCGCCCTTGTCGCCGCGGATTGTGCGGCCGCCGAGCCGCGAGGTGATGGTGTGCTCGGTGCCGTTGTCGGCGGTGAAAATGAACAGCGTGTCGCCGCGCAGGTTCAGCCGGTCCAGCGCGCCAAGCAGCCGGCCCACGAGTTTGTCGCAGTAGGCCACCATGTCGGCGAAGTTAGTTTGCGGATCCGTGGACTTACGATCCTTCGAATCAGGTGTGGGTACGAATGGCGAGTGAGGAAGCGCCATGGAGTAATAGGCGAAGAAAGGCCGCCGGCGGTGCTTTTCGATGAAATCGGTCAGGAAGCGGGTGAACAGGTCGGGACCGTACTCGTCCTCGCCGCCCTGAATCAGTTCTCCGTCGCGCTCGATCGACGGACTCCAATAGCGCTCGCGGCTGGTTCGCTCCGTGTTCCAGAGGCAGTACGTATCGAAGCCGGCCTCGGCGGGCGCCACCCCCTTGGCGTTGGGAGTTCCCTGTAACTGCCACTTGCCGGCGATGGCGGTGGCGTAGCCGGCTTTG
>CAKZVG010000217.1 GCA_937921835.1 uncultured Bryobacteraceae bacterium
CAGCCAGGAACGCCTTGCCCTTGCCAAACGGCAATTCGTAGATGAAGTTGGTCACCAGGCGCTGCGAGACGTCCTGCGGCGCCACCGCGCGCTCCGCCCGCAGGTTGTTCGGGTTCTGCGCCCCCACCGAGACTTCGCCCGGAATCCAGGAGCCCGATTTCAAACCGTCCGTATCGGAAATCAGTTTGGCGTTGGTGTAGGCGCCGAGTACGCTGAAGCCTTGCGTGAAGCGCCGCTCCACCCGCATCTGGAACGAATGATAGGAGGACGCGCCCGCGCCCCGCTGGTTGAACGTCACGCCGGTGTACTGCGGATAGGGACGCAACAGTTGGCCGCGCGTGACCGTGGGCCGGCTCAGCGTGCCGCTCGTTACAACGCTTGCGAAGGGATTCGGCACCTGGTCGAGCAGCGCCCGCTGGAGCAGCAGGAACTCGTCCCGAAGCGCGTTCGTCTGGAAGCTCTGGGGGAGTTTGACGCCGCGGCTGCCCACGTAACCGGCCTCCACCTGCAACTGGCCCGGCAGTTCGCGCTGGATGTTGAAACTCCACTCCTGCATGTAGCCGGTGCGGCTCCAGCGCGGGTTGCCCTGAATGCCCTGGCCCAGCAATGTCCTCATCCCAAGCGTGTTGCCGGAGGGTTGTTGCAGGCCCCCGGCGAAGGCGTTCGAAAGCAGCGTGAAGGGCGTCAAGCCGCCATCGGCCGAGGCGATTTCGGTTGTGCCGACCGAGAAGCCCTCCTGCCCCTGGCCGTAACCGTGGTGCGAAGTCCCGCCCGGCAGGTACGTCAGGCCGTAGCCGCCTCGGATCGCCGTCCTGCCGAACGGCTGGTAGGCAAATCCAAAGCGCGGACCGAAGTTATTCCGGTCCGGGTCCGTCCAGCCACGCGGGTTGCCGTCCACGCCGACGAACAGTAATCCGCCGCGTAGATCCGGCAGCCCGACTTCGCGGCCCACCGGGTTGACGGCCGAATAGTCGAAGAACGCCATGCGGTTGAAGCGCTCCGTGCGCGGCCCCTCGTAGTCGTAGCGCAATCCGAGATTCAGGGTCAGGCGGGAGTTGACCTTGAGGTCGTTCTGGATGTAGCCCGCGTAGTACAGGTGCTGGTAGCTGATGGCGGCCCGGACGTTGGCGCTGGCGCCCCCCATGGCGCCGAGCAGCATGGACGCGTAGCCGTCGCCGGCCGTCAGCGAACTGCGCAGCGGATCCGGCCCTTGGGTGAATCCGGCCGCGAAGCTGTAAGTTCCGACGGGAGCGGTCGCGTTGAAGGTGTTATGCCGCATGGCGCGGAAGTCGCCGCCGATCTTGATGGTGTGGCGGCCGCGGATCAGAGTAAGCTGCGGCACCAGCGAGTAAGTATCCGCGCCGAGAATAAACTTATCGTTCTGCCGGGACCCGACTCCGGAGTAGCCGCCGATGTTGAAGGTCGGAAAGTACAACTCCTGGGCGGTCCGGGCCAGCGCCGCCGGAAGGCCGAGCTGCGTGGGGTCGAAGCCGGCCGATTTCGGACGCCGGTCGAAACCGTTGCGGGCGTAGCCGGCCCGCACGTCGAGCAATGTCGCCGCGCCGAAGTTGTGGGTGTCGCTGACGGTGGCGTGCCAGTCCGGCTGGGCCGAGTAGCTGTAGGTGTCGGGCTCGCCGGCGATGTTGCCGTAGAAGTTGGGCGCGTTGTCCTCCTGCTTGTCGTAGCTGAGGCGCACGAACATCCGGTTATTCGCGCTGAAGTTGTGGTCGCCGCGCCATTGCCACATGGTGAGGTTGTTGGCCTGGCTGGCGTTGGCGAGGTAGTTGCGCGAGACAACCGGCGTTCGCAGGTTGGGCAGCGGAATGTACTTGCTGGCGTTCAGCGCCACCCGGTCGTGCATCGAGGCCGGGATCAGGTTGCCGGGGAAGACGTCGCGCACGTTGGCGGTCCCCTGGCGGCGGGTGGTGAAGGGATTGTAGATCAGGATGGGCTGCCCGGCCGCGGTGCGCAGTTCGTTGAAGTCCCCGCGCCGCTGCGCCTCGGTCGGCACCGTTCCGTTGAAGAAGCGCGCCCGCCGGACCTTCACTCCTTCATACGACAAAAAGAAGAACGTGCGGTTGCGTCCGTCGTAGAGCCTGGGCAGGTAGACCGGGCCTCCTGCGGTGGTGCCGTACTGGTTGTAGACGAAGGGCTGGCGCTCTATGCCGGCCCGGTTGTTGAAGAAGTTGCCCGCGTCGAGCACCTTGTTGCGCAGGAATTCGTAGGCCGTTCCCTTCAACTGGTTGGTGCCGGACTTGGTGACGATGTTGATGATGCCGCCGCCGCTGCGGCCGTACTCGGCCGAGTAGTTGCTGGTCTGCACCTTGAATTCCTCGATCGCGTCCACCGACGGCGTCATGGCGAGCTGCCCGTGCCCGGGGACCGTGTTCGAGGTGCCGTCCAGCAGGATGTCGTTCTGGAAGCTGGCGCCGCCGTTGGCCACGAAGTTGCCTTGGTTGACCTGCTCCTGGAACACCCGCGCCGTAAAGAAGCCGCCGCCCGGCTGCACACCCGGCGCCAGCGCCGCCAGCGAGAAAGGATTCCGGCCGTTCAGCGGCAGGTTCACGATCTTGGTGTTGTCGATCACCGCGCCCTGCGAGGCGTCCGAGGTTTGCAGCAGCGAAACCTCGCCCTGGATGGTGACGGTCTCGGTCAGTTGCCCGACTTCGAGAGTGAAATCGATCGTTACCGTCTGCTCCACGTGCAGGGCGATCCCCTTCCGCTCGACGGTGCGGAACCCGGCAAGCTGCGCCTGCGCGTCGTAACGCCCGGGCGGAAGCAGGGGGAGCCGGTAGAAGCCCAGCTCATTGGAAACCGTGCTTCGTTTCACGCCGGTCTCCACATTGAGGGCGGTGATTTCCGCCCCCACCACCACCGCGCCGCTTGAATCCTTTACGGTTCCGGTCAGGGAAGCCGTGGGAGCCTGGGAGAAGACCGGCGTGAGCAGCCCGGTCAACAACAGCACCGCCAAACAAGACTTCATGGTCCAAACCTCCACACATGCGGTGGCTAAGCCACAGTTGCTGTCCATACTTATCATTTCCATGAATTGGTGTCAAGAAAATTCGGATTTGCAAACGCTTCTTGACAGAACCGGGCCAGTCGCCGAAGATGGTAGGTGGCTAAGCCACCAGCCACCATGACGACCTCCGCTGAAATCGTCAAAGAGCCGATCTACCAGCAACTGAGCCAGGTGTTGCGGGCGGTTGCCGGGGGCGCGGAGTTTCCCGCCGGTTCCCGGTTCCTCACCGAGCGCGAGATCTGCCGCCGCTACGGGGTCAGCCGCGCGACCGCCAACAAGTGCCTGTCGAGCCTGGTTTCCGAGGGGGTGCTTGAGTTCCGCAAGGGAGTCGGCACTTTCGTCCGCGGGCGCGCGATGGACTACAACCTGCGCGCGCTGGTCAGCTTCACCGACGAGGCGCGCGCGGCGGGGAAGGAACCTTCCACCCAGGTGCTGCACTTTGAGCGGGTGCGCGGGGAGGCGGTGCCGGACGATGTGGCGGCGCTGCTCGGAACCGGCTACGACGAAACGGTCTTCGCGCTCGAGCGGCTGCGCCTGGCAGGCGGTCTGCCGGTCATTCTGGAGCGGCGGCACGTGGTGGCCCGCTACTGTCCGGACCTCTCGGAAGCCGACGCCGCCGGATCGCTCTACGCGCTTTGGACGGGCCGTTACCGGCTTGACATCGCGGGCGCCGACCAAACCATCCGGGCGGTCAACATCCGCGGCGGCGACGCGCGGGCGTTAGGGGTGCGCGAGGGCGCGGCCGGGTTGCTGGTGACCTCGGTCGGCTATCTCAGCGGGGACCGGCCGCTGTGGCACGAGAAGACGCTCTATCGCGGCCAGGCTTACGAGTTTCACAACCGGCTGGGCCCGATTCAGCCCGCCGGGGAGCCGTTAGGGAAGTTTCTGTGAGGGGATTGAAGGGGAAGACAAAGTGCCTGATTACACCTACTCAGACATCGCCAAAATGATCGACCACTCGCTGTTGAATCCGACGTTGACGGAGGAGGATCTGGAGCAGGGCATCCGCCTGGCCTTGGACTACGACGTGGCCAGCGTGTGCATCCTGCCCTACCGTCTGCGGCGCTGCGCGGAGTTGCTGGCCGGCAGCGCGGTCAAGGCCAGCACGACGATCGGGTTTCCACACGGAGGCCACACCACGGCCATCAAGCTGGCCGAGGCGCGGCAGGCGCTGGCCGACGGCGGCGAGGAACTGGACATGGTGGTGAACATCAGCGCCGTGCTGAGCGGCGCCTGGGACTACGTGCGCGAGGACCTCAAGGCGGTCATCGACGCCACGCACGAGGCCGGCCAGAAGGTGAAAGTCATCTTCGAGAACGCCTACCTCAAGGACGAACACAAGATCCGGTTATGCGAAATCTGCGGAGAACTGGGCGCCGACTGGGTGAAGACCTCCACCGGCTACGCGCCGGGCGGGGCGACCGACGCCGACCTGATCCTGATGCGCAAACATTCGCCGCCGCAGGTGCAGGTGAAGGCGGCGGGCGGGATCCGCGATCTCGACGCGCTGCTGCGAGTTCGCGCCCTGGGGGTGACGCGCGCCGGGGCGACGCGCACGGCGGCGATGCTCGATGAGGGCCGGCGGCGGCTGGGCCTCAAGCCCATGGAGCGCCGCGAGCACGCGCCGGCGCCGGCCGGCTACTGAAGCCCGCGGCCCCGGCAGGGAGCCGGTCTGGCGGGCGCCCGCGCGGCTCAGAGGCGGGGAGGAAG